>DASSGT010000027.1:0-4198 GCA_035693345.1 Puia sp.
TTTAAGGCAACAATTAATTATTATTCATGGCAAATACAGCAGATATCAGTCGCGGACTCATTATCAAACTCGACGGGAGCCTCTACTCAGTGGTGGATTTTGGTGAAAATAAAACGGCCAGGGCTGCGGCTAAAGTCTGGGCAAAGTTAAAAGGGGTAGACAACGCACGGAGTATTGAGAAGACCTGGAATAGTGGCGATAATATTTATCCTGTCCGGGTTGAAAGAAAAACGTATCAGTTTCTTTATAAGGATGACTCAGGTTACAATTTCATGGATACTGAAACTTTTGAACAGGTAGCCCTTCAGGAAAATATGGTGGATGCGCCACAATTCCTGAAGGATGGACAGGAGGTTACTGTAATTATGAATACAGAAACGGAAATGCCGATGGGTGTTGAGCTGCCGGATAAAATTGTATTGAAGGTTATTTATTCAGAACCGGGTATGAAAGGAGATACGGCAACCCGTACGCTCAAACCGGCAAAAGTGGAAACGGGTGCCACCGTGAATGTTCCGTTATTTGTGAACGAAGGAGAATTGATACGGGTGAACACAAAAACCGGCGAATATGTGGAAAGGGTGAAAGAATAACACTTATCTTAGTCTTCCTTTTTAAAAAGTAAAACGCCATAACTGATGGATTTTAAACAGATTCAGGAGTTGATCAAATTGATCAACAAATCGAATATCGGTGAAGTAACGATTGAAGAAAAGGGATTTAAAATAACCGTAAAACAAAAAGAGGAGCATGTTCAGCAGGTTTTTTCTGCTCCCTTTCAGTCCAGCCAGTCCGCCCCTTCATATACAGCGCCGGCTGCTACGGCTCCTGCTGCCAGCAATACCCCTCCGGTGAATGGGAAAAAACCAGTTGAAGTTGCTGCCGATAACCTGATCACGATCAAAAGTCCAATGATCGGTACTTTTTATCGTAGTTCTGCTCCTGACAAACCTTCATTTGTAAATGTTGGAGATGAGATTGAATCCGGAAAAGTGCTATGTATCATCGAGGCAATGAAATTATTTAATGAAATCGAAAGCGAAGTGAAGGGAAAGATTGTGAAAGTGCTCGTTGAGGATGCTTCACCAGTAGAATTTGATCAGCCTTTATTTCTCGTGGATCCAAGCTAACCGACAAGTATGGAAGACTGGAAGTCTGGAAGTATGGAAGTTTAGAGTGGTTAGTATTTCCAGTGTTTTTTCCGATTTTCAACTTCTGAAATCGGTCGACAAATCTCCAAACCTCAAAAATTTCAATGTTCAAAAAAGTATTAATAGCTAACCGCGGAGAGATTGCCTTACGGGTTATACGTACCTGTCGCGAAATGGGTATTAAAACCGTGGCAGTTTATTCTACAGCGGATAAAGATAGTTTACATGTTCGTTTTGCCGATGAAGCGGTGTGTATAGGCAAGCCTGCGAGTGCGGATTCCTACCTGAATATTCCGCATATCATGGCTGCTGCCGAAATCACCAATGCAGATGCCATTCATCCGGGTTACGGTTTTCTGGCAGAAAATGCACGTTTCGCAGAAATCTGTGGTGAACATGGTATCAAGTTCATCGGTCCCACACCGGCTATGATCAACGCTATGGGTGATAAGATCACGGCAAAGGAAACGATGATTAAAGCAGGTGTTCCGGTGGTACCCGGTGGTGGCGGATTACTGGAAAGTGTGGCTGAAGCAAAAGAAATGGCTGGTCAGATCGGGTATCCGGTGATCCTGAAAGCTACTGCAGGCGGAGGCGGGAAGGGTATGCGGGTGGTTTGGAATGATTCGGAATTGGAAAAGGCCTATGATTCCGCAAAAGCAGAAGCCGCAGCTTCTTTCAAGAACGATGGCATCTATATGGAAAAATTTGTTGTGGAGCCGCGCCACATCGAAATACAGGTTGCAGGCGATCAGTATGGTACGGTTTGTCACCTGAGTGAAAGAGATTGTTCTATTCAGCGGCGTCACCAAAAACTGGTGGAGGAGTCCCCATCGCCGTTTATGACCCGCGAACTACGGTATAAGATGGGGGAGGCTGCTATCAAGGCCGCTTCTGCCATAAAATATGAGAGTGTGGGTACGATAGAATTTCTGGTAGATAAAAACCGGAATTTTTATTTCATGGAAATGAATACGCGAATCCAGGTGGAGCATTGCGTAACGGAAGAGGTTGTGAATTTTGATCTTATCAAAGAACAAATAAAAATTGCTGCCGGCGAAACCATCAGCGGTGTGAATTACGAACCGCAGGGTCATGCGATTGAATGCCGCATCAATGCCGAAGATCCATACAATGATTTTCGTCCTTCCCCGGGTAGAATCACAACACTGCATCAACCAGGAGGACATGGAATCCGTGTGGATTCACATGTTTATGCCGGTTATACCATTCCTCCGTATTATGATTCCATGATCGCCAAAATCATCGCGGTAGCAAGAACTCGCAGCGAAGCCATCGATACGATGCACAGGGCTTTGACGGAATATGTAATTGAAGGCATCAAGACAACGATTCCTTTCCACCTTCAGTTGATGAAGGATGAAAATTTCCGCAGCGGTAACTTCAACACGAAATTCCTCGAAGGTTTTAAAATGAAGTAGCTTCGCATTGTGGTGAATGAGAGAAGGTAAGAATGGGTGAATGTGAAAGTTAAACGGGGAAATGACAATGTATGGATGTATATTCTTATACTATCATTTCCTTTCTCAACTTTCACCTTTTTAATCACTACACTTCCACGTTCAACACACTACAACACCAGTTTCGCATTGTCTACAAAACCGGCAATCTTATTAATCACGCTCTCTACAATAGCATCGGGACATGATGCGCCACTGGTCATCAATATACGTAATGGTATATTTCCCGATAGCCATCCTGTAGTTAATTTCTCTTCATGACTATGTAAGTCAAAATGCAGAATCTCTTCCTTTGAAATTAATTTTTCGGTTCCTTCAATAAAATAAGTGGGGAGCGTGAGCTCGCATAATTCCACCAGATGTGATGTGTTGGAAGAATTATATCCGCCTACTACAATGGCAAAATCGGCAGGCGTGGACAGCATGCCAATAACAGCAGATTGATTATCATTCGTGGCATAACAAAGCGTATCCCTGGTATCAGCAAAACGATCGTATGCGTTTTCATTTTTTGTCTCCGATTCTTCCCCGATCGCCTGCTTTAAAAAGTCGGCAATCTGTTGCGTTTCGGACGCGAGCATTGTAGTCTGGTTCACCACTCCGATTCTTTCCAGATCCTTTACCGGATCAAAACCATTGCTATACCGGCCCCGGAATGATTCAAAAAATTCAGCAGATGATTTTTCTTTTTTGATGAATCGGCTCAATAATATGGCATCTTCCATATTCCTGATTACCAGTGCGGGACCACCCGAAGATGCATGTGAGAAAGTGGCACGGGTTTCTTCATGTCCCGGTTTACCATGAATGATCACGGTGAATTTTTTGTCAGCCATTTGACCGGAACGGTTCCATACTTTTTCAACAAACGGACAGGTTGTATTATATTTTTCAGTATGGATACCCCTTGATTTCAGGATGGCATCAATTTCGAGACTGGTTCCAAATGCAGGCGTGATCACAATATCGGATGATCCGAGACTGTCGAAGGGAATCATTTGTTTACCCCGGGTGTCCTGCAAAAAGCGAACGCCCTTTTCTTTAAGGTCGTTATTTACCTGAGGATTATGAATCATTTCGCTGAGCAGAAAAATGTTCTTATCAGGATTTTCTTCCACAATCCGAAAAGCTATGTCAATGGCATTTTCAACTCCGTAACAAAATCCAAAATGACGGGCAAGGTAAATCTGCAGCGGTCCGAAATCAAGAAGTGTAGGTGAAAAATCCTTTTTCATCTTGTCCTCTGTACGCCGTTTATTTTTTACAGCTGAGATGAGCGGACTGTGATAAGAGGATGGAACCTGGAATGTTTTCATTTCACCGCAAAATTACAAGCTCTTAATTATTAATTATCAGTTATTAATTGTTAACGGAATTGAATGTTTTGGGTTTTTGAATGCCTTGTTTAAATCGTTAATCATTAATCATTAATAATTAATCATTAACATTGTTGTTTTCAATCGTGGAATCATGAACGACGAATTTCACCCGGTCAGCTGGGCAGTCAATTCAAATATTTATGAGGTTAATCTCCGTCAATATACAAAAGAGGGAACTTTCCGGGCA
>DASSGT010000028.1:0-15426 GCA_035693345.1 Puia sp.
CCGGTTCAGCAAAAAAACATTATCCAGTTTTGTGCCCCCGTTAAATGAATAGCATTTAAAAGGAAGGAGGCCATCGGGGTCTGCATCACAATATTCTATTTCATGTTGTGTGAGTTTTTCTGTCAGTACCTGTTCCTGACCCGGCCGCACACGTATAAATAACCGGGGTTTTTCGAGAAATGATAAACAGAATGCCCGGTGATCCATACCTGCACTCATCAGGCTCTTCCACGGAAAAATATCCGTCAGCTGGAAATCGGGAAATTTTGAACTGATAATGTCCAATTTTTCTTCCAGTGATTTTTCAACAAGCAAATGCCAGTCCGGCCTGAGCTGTTCCAGGATTGGTTCCCGATGATGATTTGAAAGAAATATACCGGTAAGAATACGCTCTTCCGCTGAAATATTTTTGAGCGCATGACCCAAACGGAAAAAACAATAACACATTTCGCTTACCTGCTTTCTGTCACGCGAACCCATCTGCGGATTCCCACGAAAAAAATTTTTCAGAAAGCTTTGTAAAGGAATTTCCCCTGCATAAGCCGCGAGTATGCGAACCGCATATCGGAGCAGGTTATCGAATTTCATGTATAAGGTTCATTTCTAAAACAAAGGCGCAAATGGCGCGCCCGACATTTATTTTTACAAGTGATCAGAGTTCCAGCAAAGCTTTAACCGGATCCTTTCCAAAGAGCAGTTGGTCTGGGTTTTCAAGCAGATCTTTCACACGAACCAGGAAGCTTACTGATTCGCGTCCGTCAATGATACGGTGATCATAACTGACGGCCAGATACATCATCGGGCGGATCACGATCTGACCATTCACGACGACGGCTCTTTCCTCAATCTTGTGCATCCCAAGTATTGCGGATTGGGGAATATTAATAATAGGTGTGGACATGAGCGATCCAAAGACCCCGCCATTGGTAATGGTGAATGTTCCTCCCTGCATTTCTTCCATGCTCAGTTTGTTATCCCTTGCCTTGCCGGCGAGTTCCACCACTTTCTTCTCTATCTCTGCCATACTGAGACTTTCCGCATTGCGGATAACAGGAACCACAAGTCCTTTCGGTGCAGAAACCGCAATGGAAATATCGCAATAGTCATGATAGATCAGTTCTTCTCCGTCAATATAGGCATTCACCGCGGGCCACTCCTGCAGTGCAAAGCAAACAGCCTTGGTGAAAAAACTCATGAAACCCAGATTCACTCCGTGCTTCTCCTTGAATTTATCCTTATACTTTGTCCGCAACGACATGATCTGACTCATATCCACTTCGTTGAAAGTGGTGAGCATAGCAGTCGTATTTTTTGCTTCCACGAGACGACGGGAGACCGTCTTCCGCAGATTGCTCATTTTCTCTTTGCGAACTTCCCTTCCGAATAATGTCTTACCGGGCAATCGGCCCGGATTGGCCAGTGCTTCGAGCACATCATGTTTAACAATCTTTCCATTGGATCCGGAAGGAGTAATGGTGCCTTTGTCCACTTTTTTGTCGGATATGATAGCTGCCGCAACCGGTGTGGCTTTTGTTTCCGAGCCTGCAGATTTTCTCTCGGCAATTTGCGATTCAACTACTTTCTCAGATGCCAGCTTCGTTATGGGTTCTGCTTCTTTTGGAGAGGAAGCCTTTGATTCTGCGGGTTTTTCAACGGCTTTTGACGCTGGTTTGGCAGCGGATTCATCGATGTTTGCAAGTACATCTCCGATTTTCAGGGTATCCCCTTCCTTGAAAAGTGTCTTGAGCGAACCAGCCTTTTCCGCATTTACTTCGAATGTTGCCTTTTCACTTTCCAGTTCGGCGATCACTTCATCACGGTCCACATAGTCTCCATCTTGTTTAAGCCATTTCACCAGCGTCACTTCGCTGATGGACTCGCCGACAGCCGGGACTTTAATATCGATCATCTGCTTTGAAATTTACGTGCACGAAGATAATTTATTTAACATGTCCGCTGTCAGTTTTCAAATCAAATACTGAAAGCGGTTTCTATGATTTCCGATTGTTCCTGAGCGTGCACTTTTGCATATCCGGTAGCCGGAGAAGCGCCCGGCTGACGGCTTATAAAGCCATAGTTAATGGTCTTCAGATTCATTTGCAGATACGACGCTGCTCCCATGTTTAGCGGTTCTTCCTGTATCCAGAACCAGGTCGCATTATTGTATTTTTTATATAGTGCATCTAATTGATTAGCGGGAAGCGGATACAATTGCTCAACCCTGACAATGGCGATGTCTTTGCGTTTATCCTTTAGCTGCCGTTCCGCCAGCTCAAAATAGATTTTACCGGTACAGAACAACACTTTCTTAACCAGTGCGGCATCCCCGACAAATTGATCGTCGATGACTTCCCTGAATCCCCCGGTGGTGAAATCCGATATTTTAGAATAGGTTCCGGGATATCGCAGATTGGCCTTCGGTGAAAAATTAATAAGCGGTTTCCTGAAAGGCCAGATAACCTGCCGGCGCATCGCGTGGAAATAGTTTGCGGAAGTGGTAATGTTGGTAATAATCATGTTGAGTTCAGCACACATTTGTAAAAATCTCTCCATTCGTGCGCTGCTATGTTCAGGGCCCTGACCTTCATAGCCATGAGGAAGAAGCAGCACCAAACCATTCATACGCTGCCATTTTTGTTCACCGGCGGCTATAAACTGATCAATCATTGTTTGTGCGCCGTTGGCAAAATCACCAAACTGGGCCTCCCATAAAACCAGCGCCCCCGGACTTGCAATCGCATACCCGTATTCGAATCCCAAAACACCATACTCGCTGAGCAGGGAATTATAAATTCTGAATTTACCTTTTGCTCCGGGAATACGGCTGAGGCGATTATAGGGTTCATCCGTTTTTTCATCCATTAACACGGAATGCCGGTGAGAAAAGGTTCCCCTCCGCACATCCTGTCCGCTCATGCGCACATCACGACCATCCAGTAATAAACTTCCATATGAAAGCAATTCTCCGGATGACCAATCCAGCTTTTGCTCTTCATTGAACAACTTTTGTTTATCCTGTAATAATTTCTCTATTTTTTTCAACGGAGTAAAGGATTCGGGCCATGTCATCATGGCTTCAAAAATCTTTCTCAAATCCGCTTCTGAAATAGCCGTTACGGGCGATTTGATAAAATCATCCGCTGTAGCACGTCTCATACTTTTCCAGGCCATTTCGGGCTGCTGATATTTATAAGGAAGCGGTTTTTGTTTTACTTCATCCAGTCGTTCCTGTAAATCGTTCCAGAACTTTTTCTCCATATCCTTCGCCAGATCCTTTGCATCACTTTCGCCATTTTCCATCAAAAACTGCGTATAAACTTCGCGCGGATTGGGATGTTTGTCAATCAGCGCATATAATATGGGCTGTGTGAATTTTGGATCGTCTCCTTCGTTATGTCCGTGACGACGGTAGCAGACCATATCAATAAATATATCCGCGTTAAATTCCTGCCTGTATCGTGCAGCTATTTCGGCACATTTCACAACTGCCTCGGGGTCGTCGCCATTTACATGAAGTACAGGTGATTGAACGGCGGCAGCCAGTGATGTGCAATAGTCCGAACTTCTTGCCTCATCGAAATCTGTGGTAAATCCAATCTGATTATTAATAACAAAGTGAATGGTTCCACCGGTATAGTAACCTTTCAGTCCGGACATTTGCAACACTTCATATACAATACCCTGACCTGCCAGCGATGCGTCGCCATGAATGAGGATCGGAAGAATTTTATCGTAATCACTCTTGTACAGTACGTCAGCCTTGGCTCTGGAAAAACCCACCACGACCGGATCAACGGCTTCCAGGTGAGAAGGATTGGGCATCAGCTTTACGTGTACGGTCTTATTCGTTGGTGTAACGAGTTCACTTCCAAATCCAAGGTGATATTTTACGTCGCCACTGCCCATCGTTTGATCCAGCTTGGCGGTTCCTTCAAATTCACTGAAAATCTGTTCGTATGTTTTCTCCAGAATATTTGCGAGAATATTTAAGCGACCCCTGTGAGCCATTCCCATCACCACTTCCTGCACATCATGTTCCGCCGCCATATTGATCATGGCATCCAAAGCCGGTATTGTCGTTTCGCCACCTTCCAGTGAAAAACGCTTTTGTCCGATATATTTCGTGTGCAGAAATTTTTCGAACATGACCCCTTCATTCAACTTTTCAAGAATTCTTTTTCTTTTTTCCAGCGGCAGAGGTTCAATAAATTTCTTCTCCATTTCATTGGTGAGCCAGTCAATCTTTTTCTGGTCACTGATATATTTGAATTCGATTCCTACATGGTGTGCATAACATTTCTGAAGATGTTCCAATATATTCCGCAGGGTGGTTGTTCCAAGACCGATCAGGTTTCCTGCAAAAAAAGACTTATCCATATCTTCTTCGGTAAATCCGAAGAAGCCCAGCCCTAAATTGGCGCCACGGTCCTTTCGGGGCCGGATGGGATTTGTTTTAGCAAGCAAATGACCTTTATTACGGTATCCCAAAATAAGCCGGTAAGCCCCCAGCTCCTTTTTCCAGTCTACCCCGTCAGTTGTTCTGAACGCCGGTTCTTTGGAAATGGTAGCCTGACCGTTACCGTTTTTGCCTTGCGTGATGGCAAAATCGAAGCCTTCGAAAAACTTTTTGAACTCAGGATCAACACTTTGTGGGTCTTTTACAAAATCCTGATACAAACCTTCTATGAATGACGGAGAAGAGTTTGTGATATACTGTAGATCTTTCATTTTTTTGACATTAATCGCTTTACAAATATCGGCAAAAGAAACTTCCGGATTATTTTTCAATATTTACCGGGTTTTCCTACCTTTGCCGTCCAAAATTCTGAATTCATGGCCAATCATCGCGCAACGAAAAAAGATGTTCGAAAAGCTTCCAAACGCCGGGATAGCAACCGCTATTATGGTAAAACAACAAGGAATGCAATCCGCGATCTGAAAGCCATCAAGGAACCAAAGGCAGCAGGCGAAAAAATGCCTGAGATTGCATCACTCATTGACCGCCTCGCAAAAAAGGGCGTTATTCATAAGAACAAGGCTGCAAACCTGAAAAGCAAGCTTACAAGAGGAGTGAACAAGCTCGCAAAAGCGTAAAGCTTAAGGCATAAAGCGTAAAGCTTAAGGCATAAAGCGTAAAGCAAAATAAATTATCTAAAAGCATTTGTTTAAAAGCAGATGCTTTTTTCGTTTATCGTGGATCGCGTATCGTATATCGATCAACGATAGACGATACACGATCCACAGTTATTCTTTTTGTTATTCTATCCAGCGCTTTACGCCTTACGCTTTTAGCTTATGAAGCTTCTTTCCCGTGGCACTGTTTATATTTCTTCCCGCTTCCGCAGGGGCATGGATCATTTCTTCCCACTTTTGGCCCCACCTTGATGGGCTCCTGTTTCACATTTTCTGAAGGGTCGTAATAATCGCCGCCACCCTCCATAACGGGTCCTGTAGCAGCGCCGGCAGTCACCAATTCGTCCTTTCTGACTTTCATCTTACTCATGTCGGTCTTTTTCTCATGACCTTCGCGAATGGGTGTCTGTTGTTCGACGGGGATGGAACAATGGCAAAGGAAACTGACAATATCCTTATTCATGTTGCTATCCATCGCACGGAACAATTCAAACGCTTCCATTTTATAGATAACCAAAGGATCTTTCTGTTCCAGATAGGCTGTCTGTACGCTTTGTTTGAGATCATCCATCGCCCGCAGATGCTCTTTCCAGGCATCGTCTATGATGGACAATGTAATCTGCCTCTCAACTGCATTCATCAGCTCACGACCCTGTGTGTCCAGTGTCTTTTGCAGATTGGCCAATACATTGATGACTTTTTTTCCGTCGGTAAATGGCACTACCACGTTTTCGATGTGTCGGCCCTGATTCAAAAGAATATTCTTGAATACGGGCACTGCATCTTTTTGCACCTCCGCCATCTTCCTTTCATAGTTGAGTGTGCCTTCCCCGTATAATTTCTCCACCAGATGTTCCATACTGTCCTTCAGAAATTCCTCCTCTGAAATGGAAGTGTCCACTCCGAAATTCAATATGACAGCTACCTTAAATCCTTCGAAATCTTCAGCATCCCGGTAACTGCCCACCATACCCTCCGCTACGGAATAGAAAGCATTATCTAAATCGAGGGCCAGCCGGTCTCCAAACAACGCATGGTTTCTTTTTTTATATACTACATTACGCTGTTTATTCATCACATCGTCGTACTCCAGTAACCGCTTGCGTATTCCAAAATTATTTTCCTCCACTTTTTTCTGCGCTCTCTCAATGCTTTTCGTGACCATACTGTGCTGGATCACTTCGCCTTCCTTATATCCCATTTTATCCATCAGAGAAGCAATACGTTCGCTGCCGAACATGCGCATCAGGTCATCTTCCAGTGCAGAATAAAACTGCGTGGTACCCGGATCCCCTTGTCGGCCTGAACGTCCGCGCAACTGACGATCCACACGCCGGCTCTCATGCCTTTCTGTACCGATGATCGCAAGACCGCCCGCATCCTTAACACCCGGACCGAGTTTTATATCCGTACCACGGCCGGCCATATTGGTGGCAATCGTAACGGCGCCTGTAAGTCCGGCTTCTGCCACAACCTGCGCTTCACGCGCATGCTGTTTTGCATTCAATACATTATGCGGAATTTTTTTTACGGAAAGCATTTTACTCAATAGCTCGCTCACTTCCACCGATGTGGTTCCCACAAGAGAAGGGCGACCTTCTGCACGGAGTTTCTCGATGTCCTCAATAACGGCTTTATATTTTTCTCTTTTTGTTTTGTAAACCAGGTCCTGCGAATCCTTTCGGATCACATTTACATTGGTCGGAATAGTTACCACATCCAGTTTATAGATATCCCACAATTCTGCGGCTTCTGTCTCAGCTGTACCGGTCATACCGGCCAGCTTATGATACATACGGAAATAATTCTGAAGAGTAACCGTTGCATAGGTTTGTGTCGCCGCTTCAATTTTTACATTTTCTTTTGCTTCAATTGCCTGGTGCAATCCATCACTGTAACGACGGCCATCGAGTATACGACCGGTTTGCTCATCAACTATTTTTACCTGTCCGTCCAGCACCACATATTCTACATCCTTGTCAAATAAGGTATAGGCTTTGAGTAATTGCTGAACCGTATGGATACGATCTGCTTTGATCGCATATTCATTCAGCAGGGCTTCTTTCTGCTGAAATTTTTCTTCTGCAGACATTTCACTTTTTTCTATATCTGCGAGCTTGATTCCAATATCCGGCAGTACAAAAAATTCAGGATCCTCTCCTTCCCGGGTGATGGTATGAATTCCTTTATCTGTGAGGTCGACGGAATTATTTTTTTCATCTATACTGAAATATAATTCACTGTCAACCTTTGGCATTTCTTTCTGCTGGTCCGCGAGATAATAATTTTCAGACTTCTGCAGTTTTACGCGTATGCCAGGTTCACTGAGGAACTTGATCAGCGCACCGGTTTTGGGAAGTCCGCGATGGGCACGCATCAGAGCGAGTCCACCGTCTTTGGGGTCATCATTATTTTCTGCAAACTTTTTCTTGGCTTCATTGAGAAACTGGTTGGTCACTTTTTTCTGCGCTTCGACCAGGCGCTCCACACGGCTCTTCAGCACATGATATTGCTGGTCATCACCCTTTGCAACCGGACCGGAAATAATCAATGGAGTTCGGGCATCATCAATCAATACACTATCCACTTCATCCACCATCGCATAGTGGTGTTTGCGTTGCACCATTTCATCCGGTGAGTGAACCATATTATCACGCAGGTAGTCAAACCCGAATTCATTATTGGTACCATAAGTGATATCCGCGAGATAGGCTTTTCTACGGGCTTCACTGTTCGGTTCATGTTTGTCAATACAGTCTACGGAAATTCCGAGCCATTCGAAAATAGGACCGTTCCATTCCGAGTCACGACGGGCCAGGTAATCGTTTACGGTTACAATATGAACACCTTCTCCTGCCAGCGCGTTCAGATAGGCGGGCAGAGTGGAGACAAGGGTTTTTCCCTCACCGGTAGCCATTTCAGCGATTTTACCATCGTGTAAAACGGCGCCTCCGATCAATTGCACATCATAGTGAACCATGTTCCAGGTGATCGCACCACCGGCAGCCGTCCAGCTATTGCTGTAGACAGCTTTATCGCCCTCTATCTTCACATAGTCTTTAATCACACTGAGAGCACGGTCACGGTCATTGGCAGTTGTTATGATCTGATTATTTTCCTTGAAGCGGCGGGCTGTTTCTTTGACTACCGCAAATGCCTCGGGAAGAATACTTTCCAGCACTTCCTCTATTAAATCATCACGTTTCTTCTTTAATTGATCTATTTCAATATAGATCGTGTCTTTCCCGGTGATGTCACTGAAGGGAAGTTCTTCTGCTTTTTTGCCCAGGTCAGCTATAGATGTGTCCATCTCCAGGAGATGGTCTTTTATTCTTTGTTTGAATTCATCTGTTTTCGCTCTCAGGTCGTCATTGGAAATCGTCGAATAGGCCGCTACAAACTGGTTGATTTGCTCAACCCTCGGCATGATACTTTTAATATCTTTTTCCGACTTATTACCACCAAATAACTTCGAAATAAAACCAATCATATAAAACGGAATTGAGTATGAATTGAATAAGTAAGTCAAATTTGGTGCTACCCCCTGTTCAGGGTCAAATTGACAGTTTGCAAAGTTACGAAAACAAGTATGGAAGTATGGAAGTATGGAAGACTGGAAGTAAGTGAATAAGTTTTTTAGTTTTTTTGTTGGTTTGTTAAGTTTTTTAGTATTTTCGCTAAAATGATTAGCGATGTCAATAGCCGCACAAAACCTCAAATACCTCAGAAAATTAAGGGGATGGACCCAGGAAGAATTTGCCAGCAAGCTGAAAATCAAAAGGTCACTGCTTGGCGCCTATGAAGAGGAAAGGGCCGAACCGCGGTTGGACGTTCTTGAAGTGGTGAGTGATATGTTCCGTTTGTCGCTCGACGAACTGCTCCGGAAAAAAATGCAGGATGCCAAAGGAAGTAACTATCTCGCGAAACGGCGGGCACAAAAAATGGCAGGCCTGCCGAATTCAATCCAGCTGGTACCGGTCAAAGCGGCGGCCGGATATCTTGCCGGTTATGCCGATCCTGAATTTCTGGATGAACTGAATACTTTTACACTGCCTATGCTGGCAGGCGGCAACTACCGGGCATTCGAAATTGTTGGTGATTCTATGTTGCCTACACCCAGTGGGTCGGTGATTGTGGCAGAAAAGATAGATAACATGGAGAATGTAAAAAGCAATCTCACCTATATCGTCGTTTCCCGCAACGAAGGCATCGTATACAAAAGAGTGTTAAAGAATAATAAATTAAAAAACAAGATCACACTGGTCAGTGACAATACGGTCTTTCAGCCATATACAGTAAATGCAGAAGACGTTTTGGAGATATGGAAGGCCGAAATGGTGCTGAGCAAGGCAAATACCGAACAACGCTGGGATGTAAATCAACTGGCCGGTCTTGTGAGCAACCTGCAGGATCAGGTAACTTCGTTAAAGAGAAAGATGAACTAGGTTTTCGTAGATCGTTTATCGTGGATCGATATACGATTAACGATCCACGATAGACGAAAGTGTTATTGCAGTTGTATCAGCTCCTGATTCACGATGGCAAATACTTCTTCTTCGGCTTCCGGATAAATCATGGCCACACCGGTAAACCGGCTGAAAGCGGGCAATACAGCATATGTTTTCCCAAAATAAAAACATGGGAAACAAAGTGACTGCTTACCCATTCCGTTCAATCGAATCCCGGGATGGATATGGCCCGAAAAAAAATAGGATCGCTCTTCACTGATATTTTTTATAAACCCGTCCCGCTGATTGAGCTGATCACTGATGTCATGGACAAAATGAAAATCCTCTCTGGACAGCGTCTGACTGCTTAAGTCGATGCCTGCACGCTCATACCATTCATCTTTCAGGATGTCATGATTTCCCCTGACGAGCCGGATATGGATTCCGGCAAGATCTTTACGCCATTTTAAAAACAAATCAAGTTCTTTATTTCCATGACTGTGAAACATATCTCCCACAATAATCAATTCGCGGGGTTGGAAATACTGAATCTGGATAACGAGCCGTTGAAGATCTTCCTTATAAACGGATGGCGGGATGGCAATTCCCGATTTTCTGAAGTGTCCCGTTTTACCAAAATGCAGATCCGAAAGTATCAGGGCTTTTTCTTCCTCCCAGAACATTGTCCGGTCCGTGGTAAGCCAGAATTGATGATTCCTGATTTTATGTGATACGGGTGTATGCATTCATGGGCGAAGATATTTTATTTGACCCGTTTTCTTTCCAGTTCAGACGATAATTGTTGCTGCATTTTCTTCACACGATCTTCCAGTTTCTCTGAAGACAAATCTTCCCGCATACTGTCTACTTTCAATGGGAAACAGAAAGGCGTCAGCTTTTCCGGAAACCTGAGTATGATCTTACTGATCGAAATGCGCTGTAACATATTCCGGAGTCTGACTTCTTCCATTTGTTGCTCCATGACTTCATGATACGCCTGTCTGAGTAACAGATTGTGCGGATCATATTCTGTGAATACATTGAAAAGTAAGCCTGCAGAGGATTGCAGGTGTCGCGTTTTCTTATAATCACCCGGATACCCCTGAAAAATCAATCCCCCGATCACAGCAACATCCCTGAATTTACGACGGGCCATTTCTGCACTGTTTACACTTCGTTGAATATCGGCAGACAGGTCCTCTTCAGAAAAGAGTTCATATACATTACTGTCGTCAACCGGGATTGGCTGGTCACTCAGTAATTCAAATCCATAATCATTCATCGCAAACGAGAAACTGATCGGTATGATACGGCTGATCCGATAAGCGAGCAGGGCCGCCATGGCCTCATGCACCAACCGGCCCTCAAAGGGATAAACAAATAAATGAAATCCGTCCTTTGTTTCTATTTGTTCTATCAGCAATTCATTCTCCCGCGGAACATGAGAAAGAGATTGTTGCAATTCAAATAAAGGTTTGAGAACCCGTAATTCGATATCCGTTTTTTCTTTCTCTGCTTTATTCCCATCTAATAAGAGGTGAACTTCATTGAATTTTTTTCGGAGCATCCGGCCGAGGTTTGCAGATAATGGCATCCGGCCGCCATTCCAGGTGGGAACAATAGCTTTCGTTGCGTTGGATTTTTTTACAATGGCCGTCATCTCCTTGATCATGATGTATTCCAGATTTCTTCCCGCCAGCGTAAATACATCACCCGGATTCAGACGGGAAATAAAATATTCTTCAATCACACCTACATAACCGCCACTGAGAAATTTGACTTTCATCATCGCGTCACTTACAATGGTTCCGATATGCAGCCGGTGACGCATGGCAATCCGGCGGCTGGTGATTTTAAATAATCCATTGATGATCTCGACCTTTCTGTATTCATCATATTGTTGTAAAGCCTCACCTCCCTCTGTAATGAAATGAAGGATCTGCTGCCATTCCTCTTTTTTTATTTCGCGAAAACAATAAGTGGATGCGATCTCTTTAAAAATCATTTCAGGAAAAAACCCTTCCCCAATGGCCAGAGTTCCCAGGTATTGAATCAGCACATCGAAACAAAGCAACATGGGTTCACGGCTCTCAATGACATTTTCTTTCATGGCGGTCTTCAGCGCGGCGGCTTCGACGAGCTCAAGAGAATGTGTGGGAAGAAAATATATTCTGCTCAGCTCTCCGGGTTGGTGTCCGCTTCTGCCGGCTCTTTGCAGAAACCGGGCGACGCCTTTCGGAGAGCCCACCTGGATCACGGTTTCCACCGGACGAAAATCAACCCCTAAATCCAGACTGGCCGTACAGACAACGGCCTTCAGTTTCCCCTCGTGCAGTGCTTCTTCCACCCATAACCGTAATTCCATATCGATGGATCCGTGATGCAATGCCACTGCACCCGAAAGTTCCGGTGCGACATTTAGAATTTCCTGATACCAGCGTTCAGCCATACCACGGGTATTGATGAAGATCAGTGTTGTCCGGCTTTTCTCAATAATGGGAATGACTTTGTTCACCAATTTAATTCCCAGATGACCTGCCCATGGATACTTTTCGATCTCATCCGGAATAACGGACACTATTTCGATTCGCTTGTCCAGTTTCGCCTGTACAATTACGGGAGGGTGATTTATTTTATCCAGAAGAGGAGATACCAGTACTTCCCGGGCCTGCTCCAGATTTCCGATGGTTGCGGAGATACCCCATAAAGAGAGCTGACGGCTGACGGTTGGGGGTTGAGGGGCTGATGGTTGAGGGGCTGATGGTTGAGGGTTGAGGGCTGATGGTTGAGGGGCTGATGATTGAGGGTTGAGGGCTGACGGTTGATGGTTGATGGTTAACGGTTGATGGTTGACGGGTGACGGCTGATGGCTGATCTCAGCTGTTGACAGTAACTGATGATCGTTTTCAGGGAACTCATCAGTCGATATTGAACTTTCTGTCAAATGCACAATCCGGGAAATAGCCAGTTCCACCTGTACGCCGCGTTTGGATCCTAAAAGTTCATGCCATTCATCCACCGCCAGTATGCGCAGGGACCTGAATAATTCGGGATAGTTTTTTTGCGCCAGTAACAGATGCAGACTTTCGGGTGTGATGATCAATACCTCCGGCATTTGTCTTTTTTGCTTTTGCCGTTCATTGATTTCTGTATCCCCGTTCCGGATTCCTATCTGCCATTGCATGCCCAGACCTTCAATAACTTCCTTCATGGCACGGCCAATATCTTTAGCCAGTGCACGAAGAGGGGTAACCCAGAGCAAACGGAGATGATTGCGGGATTTGGATTGATAGTTATCCGGATGTTCATTTATGAACTGGATGACGGCGCCAAGAAAAACAGAAAAAGTTTTTCCGCATCCTGTGGGTGCATTCACGAGTCCGGAATGTGATTGCATGATATGTTGCCAGGTTTCTTCCTGGAATTCAAAAGGACTCAGCCCTTTTGATTTAAACCAGGAAAGAATCACCTGATATCCTTTGCTTTCTTTTAGTGACATGGCGATTGACGGTTGATCCCGCACTTGCGGGGACGGTTGACAGTTGACAGTTGACACTTGACAGTAATGCGTTACGCTTTACGCTTTGCGCTTTACGCTTATAAGGTCTTCAAATATTCAATGATGGCTTTCCTTTCATGACTGTTGAATTTATCTCCATACCGGTGTCCGTAATTACCATATCCGGGTAAATCGGTATTATAAACAGTTGTTCCGCCTGCGGAATCGTGAACCTTATATTTCCATCCCAGTTTTTCGTAGTCATATTCCAGGTTATCAAAATCACGACTCCAGTACCTGGGTCTTTCCTTACTGTTCAACAGACATTCAAGGTCCGGTACTGATCCATTGTGAAGATATGGCGCAGTAATCCAGATACCATCCAGCGGAGGCGCCATATACCCATTAAACGGTTCCAGCCTGGCAGGATGCTCTCCCATCGCAAACCATGAATTATTAAACCAGTCCACAAATTGATAACTCTGATAATTGCTCTTAAACAAAATGGAATCTGTTTGAATTTCTGCTTCCGGGATCAGGAAATTGGGATAGTGCCCCGCATTTCCATAACTACCATGACATTTGGAACAGTTCTGAACAAACAGGATGCCGCCTTCCCGTACGAGTTTTTTATTTACCGGGCGAGGATACGGTGGCGGTTCAATAGAATTGATATAGGCGAGTACATCATTGAAATGTGCATCCACTTCGCGTGATTCGGAAGTATCATTCACGGTGAGCAGATTGGATGCCATGAGGAACCGGCTGAAATCCCCACGTCCGAACCCATTGTAAAACATCGCGTTTTTCTTCTTCAGCATCCACCAGGCGGGCACATCGGTTGGAATAACTTCCGCAGGAATTTCCATGAGGGGTTTATCACTCCATTGAAAAGTTTTTGGATCGCGGTGACTCGCCAGCAACGCCGCGAGCCTGTCAGCCGCATTGACTCCCCTCACCTGCGTATGCAATTGATCCCCGATTCCCTTAACAACCCGGAGAAATGGTTCTGAGGCTTCGTATTTTTTCGGGTCAACATTTTTCAGAAGTTTCTCTGCCGCTGCCGCATTCCGTGGATCGAGTTTCTGATTTTTTGAAAAATCAATCGAACTGTTTCCAAGTCCGATGATCAGCCTGCCTTCAAATACCTGTGCATGGCATTGCATGCAATTTGGTGCAACCACCAGTTCGCCATTCGGGGCATTTACTACAGTATAGTCATAAGGAATATCTGCGTTGAGACTATCACGTTGCAAATAACTTATGGAATTTTTTCCGAATCCCATTTTGAAATAAGAAAGCGGAATTCCACTGCGCAGATAATCGCCTGTGGTCAGATATTCATAACCCGCCCGGGGATCGCCTGTTCTTTGCCTGCTTGGAAAAACCGGTACCGGTTCAAAGATCGGTCCGGATAAAATGACTGAGCTGAATGAAAAACATAACATCGCAATAACCGCCAGCACACAGAACTTTTTCATGTCCTAAAATTAATACTAACTACGTAGTGTGGTGAATGTGGAAAAGTGAAAAATGTAATAAAGTGAGAGTTGAATTTGGAAATGATAGTGTGGGAATGTACATCAGCACACTGTCATCTCCATACTTCATTTTGAATTATTAAATTAGTACGCTTCCCATATTCACCACACTACGAAGTTAGTTTACCATAAAGTTTTAACATCATCTGTAAATCTTCCAGCGTATTGATCTCATCGGGCTTTTTATCCCGGCGCCACCTGTTGATCCGTGGAAATCTCAAGGCCACACCTGATTTATGACGTTTGGATTCAGCAATGCCCTCAAAGGCGATTTCAAAAACCAGTTCAGGTTTGACAGTTCGCACAGGACCGAATTTTTCAAGGGAATTTTTCTTGACGAACTGATCAACCTCATTAAATTCCTGATCTGTTAATCCGGAATAGGCCTTGGTAAATGTGACCAGCTGATTTCCCTGCTTAACAGCGAATGTATAATCCGTATATAAATTGCTTCGTCTGCCGTGACCCTTCTGTGCGTATACCATCAGCGCATCGATCACCAGCGGATCAATTTTCCATTTCCACCAGTCACCCCTTTTACGGCCTGTCTGATAAATAGCCTCTCTTCTTTTTAACATCAGTCCCTCACTCCCAATTTCCCTTGCTTTTTGACGGATCACGGGGAGCTCGTCCCAGTGACCAAATGGTATCAACGGAGAAATTTGCAACAGCGGCAATCCGGCTTCTGCAACAATCCTATCCAGTTTTTCTCTTCTTTCCCATTGCGGATGTTCACGAAAATCCTGCCCTTCGAGTTCCAGTAAATCATAAGCAATGAAACCAACCGGCGCTTCTGTCAGTTGTT
>DASSGT010000029.1:0-2963 GCA_035693345.1 Puia sp.
AGTTGGCAGTTGGCAGTCTGTTTCCGCTCGCATGAGAGACTGCCCAGTGAATACGGGATCAACTGCCAACTGCCAACTGCCAACTGCCATCCGTCAACCCCTCTTGTCTTAAGTAATAACCCTTATTTCAAAAATTGTCGGTTCTGATTAAATTTGGAACATGACTAAAACCCTGACTGCCTCATTTCTGATTCTTGCTATTGTTTCCTGCACATTTACAACTACCAGGCAGGGCCATGAATTTGTAAATGCAGCTTTATTGAAAAGTCAGATACTGGCAGTACAGCCTGCTAAAAATATCGAGATGGGGGTCCAGATTAAAGATGGCCGGGATTCAATCATCGTTATTAATCTGGAGGTTGATTCGAAAATACCGAACGATAGTCTCAATGAATTCAGGGCGAGGCTGGTTCTTGGTTCTATCATTACCACCATATCAAATTTGCAATCATATTCTTCCTGTAAAATTAATTTTATAAAAAAACCGGGATCAGCCGGCAGCACAACCCAATTGTTGGCCTACCAATGCCCGATAACACCTGCGCTTTTAACCAATCTGAAAAATTATAAGGATTCTACGAAAACCACTGAAGGATATATATATAAAGGATGGGTTTATAATAACGGTGATTTGCAACTGTCCATGCCACTGATCAATGGTTGGTACTATTTGTCACAGGAACTGGGTACAGTTATTTTCTATACCATAGGGTCCGACGATGTAAACCAGCTTCCCCAGTACTATACGGATCCTGATAAAAAAATAAGCTTTAAAGGTTTAGACGCATTGGGTCCGGGGGAAACGCATTCTATTTTTAATATTTGCAAATACAAAGAAAAAATTTCTTCCGGCAAGGGTATCGACAGCATCTTTTGCCCTGCCATGGAATTTGGACTTGTGATAAACCGGTTCGATTCAGAGGATGAATACATGAAGGTCGTCGGGCAAATAATGCTTTCCAAAGAATTGCCCGCTAACAAAATCCACTCCTACACTTTTGGCGATATTGGATTCCGCGGTTTCCAGCACGACTTCATAATGAAAAGTGGACAAACAATTCATCTGCTTTGGCTGATGAAACAATTCCGGCGTGTAAGCCTGGTTATAAATTTGGTTTATCTGCACGACAAGGAACTGGAGGAAATGAAGCAGGCGCTCAACAAAATTAAAATTACCCCAAACAGTGTTGATTTGTAAATGGACGCTGATCTTTCACACGTGTCACTCTGATCTGGCTCCCACGTTTCAACCTGTTACCAGCCACTATTGTTAATTTTAGTAACTTCAAATCACCATCCTCCCCCTATAAATCAGCGAGATCATTTTAATGTTATTACATTAAAACATAAAGTAGTTTTTATAACTTTTTCTTATGTGTAAACGATCACACAAATGAAAATTATTTATAAAACAAGAATACTTTGCCTGATTTTATTTTTCAGCCTTAACCGTAGTAGCAATGCGCAAAACGAAAGTTTACGTTTTGAACATATCGGTATTGAAGAAGGACTTTCAAATGAAAGTATTACAACCATATTTCAGGATAGTAAAGGGTACATGTGGTTTGGCACCATGGATGGTTTAAATAAATTTGATGGATATTCTTTTACCAAATACAGGTTCGATCCGTTCGATTCCAATTCTCTTGCCCAAAATTTTATTTATACCATTTTCGAAGATGAACAGGGTTCCATCTGGATTGGAACTCATGAAGGTTTGTGCAGGTTTGAAAGGTCCACGGAAAAATTCATACGCTACAAACCTTTGCCCAATGCCGGATTCTCTAATCCGAATATTTCCGCTATTAACGAAGACAGGGATAGAATAATATGGTTCGGAACCACGTCAGGTGAACTGGGCCGCTTCGACAGGCAAACAGGAAAATTCTTATCCGGGAAAATTGATCTGGGTTACCGTCAGCGGCCGGGCGATCAGACCGGATTTCACAGAATAAATTGCATATTCAAAGACCGGTCCGGCGACTTGTGGGTGGGAACCCTGAGTGGTCTGCATCACATCAATCTGGAGCCTGTAAAAGGTCAGCTTTCTAAGGTCAGCATGACACATTACGAATTCGATTCCGCTAATCCCCATAGCTTAAGCAGCAATAATGTAGCATGTGTTTTTGAGGACCGGGCCGGGATATTTTGGATTGCAACGGATAATGGATTAAACCGTTTTGACCGGAGGACCGGGATATTTATACACTACCGTCATGACCCCAAAAATATTCATTCCATCAGCAGTAATAATCTGACACTTTTCAGTTTTGGAACTGCTGTTCAGGAAGACATGGCGGGAAATTTATGGATCTGCACCGATAGTGGTTTAAATAAACTGAATGCAGATCGTACAATTTTTACAGCTTACCACCACAAACCCAAGGATAGACACAGTTTAAGTTCTAACAATATTTATGCAGTTGGCATTGACCGTGCAGGTATTTTATGGGCGGGATCCTGGAGCGGAAAGCTTGATAAAACAGACCTGAATCATAAAGCCTTCGGACTTATCCGCCACGATCCGGATAATATTAATTCTTTAAGCAGTAACGAAGTCACCAGTATACTGGAAGATTCATCCGGTTTTATCTGGATATGCACATTTGGAGGCGGATTGAATCGATGGGACAGAAAAACCAATCAGTTTACGCATTTCAGGCATGATCCCTCCAATCCAAAAACGCTGAGGTACGATACTGTTCAGGTAATTTTTGAGGACCGGTACGGACAGCTTTGGATAGGCAATGGAAATATTCTATCTAAATTAAATAGACAGACGGGCGATTTCACCCACTATTTTAATAATCCGGCAAATAAGGACATGGAACAGGGGATGATTTTTTCTATTACTGAAGACCGCCACGGACTTCTTTGGTTAGGTATGGGAAATGGAATTGAAAACTTTAATACAAAAACCGGTGAGTCTGTCCACTATTATTTCAATCCTCCCGACTCAGGGG
>DASSGT010000030.1:0-2157 GCA_035693345.1 Puia sp.
TCCACAAATAACTGCAGCTGTGGTTTTGCATATAACCGACCCAGCCCTTCATACTCTCGTATTGGTCTTCCAGTATTTTACGATCTCCGTAGGCAAGCCAGATATTCCATGGTATGATGGTAGAAACATCTGCCCAACCGGCTGAGCCACCTGCCATCGGACCCAGTACATTTGGAACCACGAAAGGAACTTTTCCGTCTTCGGATTGATCAGCAGCAACATCCTTCATCCATTTAGAGAAAAAATTATGTACATCCATATTGAAACAGGCTGTTCTTGAAAACGCCTGTGCGTCGCCTGTCCAGCCTAATCTCTCGTCCCGTTGCGGGCAATCCGTGGGGACGTCCAGAAAATTACCTTTCTGTCCCCATTGAATATTATGCTGCAACTGGTTCAACATAGGATTTGAACATTTAAATTGCCCGGATGGATTCATATTGGAATACAGGGTGACAGCTGTAATATTTTCTGGTTTTATCTCCCCGGGAAAACCTTTCACCCTCAAATAGCGGAATCCGTGGAAAGTGAAATGAGGCTCCAGAAATTCCTCGCCCTTACCATCTAAAATGTAGACATCAGTCGCTTTGGCGGCACGCAAATTTTCCGTATAAAAGTTGCCGTTCTTATCCAACACCTCAGCATGCTCGACGATGATCCTGTCGCCTGGCTTTCCCTGAACCCTGAACTGGGCCCATCCCACCAGATTTTGGCCAAAGTCTATGAGCTGTTCACCCCTGGCAGATTTAAAAATTCTTACGGGATGAAATGATTCATGCTTTAAAACCGGTTCATTATACGTTCCAATGAGATTTGATTTTGTGTAGTCCTTTTCAGCAACCGGCTGCCAGGACCGGTCATCAAAAGCCGCCTTATTCCAGTCCGGTATCTCCTGACGCGCATCAAATATTTCTCCGTTGTAAATCTCCGAAAACCGGATGGGACCGCTGTCAGTGGTCTTCCAGCTGTTATCTGAGAGGACCATCTCCTGACTACCGTCCGAATAAGTAATATTCATCTGGAGAATAAGGCCCAACTTTTTTCCATATAGATTCTTATTATCATTCCAGGCGAGTGGAGTTCTGTACCATCCGCTGCCTACATTCATTCCAATCACGTTTTCTCCCGCCCGCAGGAAGTCAGTGATATCGTATGCCTGGTATTGAAGCCGCTTATTATAACTTGTCCAGCCCGGAGTTAAGTAAGCATTCCCGATTTTTCTACCGTTTACCGAAGCCTGATACATGCCATGTGCCGTAATAAATGCAGTAGCCGACGTGATGTTCTTTTTTATCTGGAAAGATTTTCTGAATAGAAGAGCCGGCCCGTTTACACTGTCGGCGGGAGATCCAGATTCTATCCATTTTGCTTTCCAGTCATCATTCTGTAATAAGCCCATTTGCCAGAAGGCACGGTCGCTCCAGTCAGAAACATTTCCCTGATTGTCCCATACTCTCACCTGCCAATAATATGTCGTGGCGGATTGTAACGGCCGGCCTGAATAAGGAATATATATGGATTGATCCGTTGCCTGTTTGCCACTATTCCAAATCTTCGATTTTCCGGATTTATCCGTCACACGGATTTCATACGCCGTCTGCATCATATTTCTTTTACCGGAATTGAGTTGCCAGCTGAATCTCGGTGTTGGAACATCCAGGCCCAACGGGTTGATCCGGTTCTCCAGGCGTAGATTTTTTACAGATACCTGTGATAATGCTTCTTTCGCAAAAAATGTGATAACCAGAAAGAAGAATATCTTTTTCATGATGGATTTTATTTCGTCATACCAAAATAACCCTAATTAACGCTTTCCTGTCATCTTATTCACGAAAAATTTGCATTCCGTTCATGTTGAGATAATAACTACTCGCTACATTTGTACCCGCCTATTATCATTTAAAACCTATCATATGCCAAAATTCATCACATCGATCCGTCTGCAGGGAGCCAATGAAAAAGATTATGCGGTTCTTTCCCGTGAGATGAAAAAAAACGCTTTCAATCCCGTTCCTGAAAACAAAAGGAATATGGCCGGTGGATCTGACTCAACCTTTGTTTTTAATACCAACAGCAATAAAAGTCTGGTCGATACGACAACCCTTGTCTCTCTGGCTGCCGCAACGACGGGTAAAAAATACTCATTTACCCTTTTTAAAG
>DASSGT010000031.1:0-4977 GCA_035693345.1 Puia sp.
CAAAATTTCCTTTCGGCGCGACATAGGTAAATTCAATACCGCCCACGCGATTATAATTTTCAGTATTTGATGCCTTATACAAAGAATCGCCGAATGTCTGCGCATTAGCAAAATAGAGACGGAAGTTGGATCTTTTGAGAACCTGTCGCTCCAAAACCGATGTAAAATAATTTTGATAGAAATGATTCTGTTGTCGTCCTGACTGCATGTCCATCACTTCTATGCGCGTTTTTGGATTCAGGTATCCGTTTAACCGCGCACCTCCAATCAGCGGAATCACCTGGCCATCGTCTGTTAAACCGATTTTGCGTGATATATAAGGCCTGATATTAGCAGTGCCAAGATTTGTATAGATGTCGCTGTTCTCCAGAAAAAACAAACGTTTCTCCGGAAGCAATATACTATAGCGATCCAGATTGATCACCTGCTGGTCAACATCCACTTGTGAAAAATCGGGATTGATGGTAGCCGCCAGGTTGAGCGATGAACTGACGGCTATCTTTGCATCTAGTCCCACATTTAATTTTGCGCGGGTCGTACTATCGTGTGTCAGCGTTGTATTTACATAGGGTACGAATGAATTATTGTTGGAGGGTTTGCGGGGCGTGGCTTCAAAAATCAGGTTTCCCAGATGGCCCAGGTTTGCGCCGAAATACTGAATGGGCACACGGTTCCAGGTGGAGAAACAATTATTGCGCATATCATTGCGGATAAAATTGATGCCCCAGCTGGATTTATCAGCCGGAAATCTTAGCGATTTAAAAGGGATGGCCATTTCTGCGGTCCATATTTTGTCGCCGCGTTTGGTAGCAGAATACCATTTGCTGTCCATCTCAAACGATGTAGTGTTATATTGCGCGATACCGTCGGATTGTGCGCCGTTGGCATTCACTCCAAAAATAAACCCGGAAGATTTTTGTCCGCTGGGATCCAGAACAACCGAAAAACCTTCGCTGTAATAAGGATTGACATCACGTTTGAGGGACTGTATGACCAGTTTATTATCCTGTACATGCATCACGGCAAATATGTACAGAAATTTATCATCGTAGAGGAGCCTCACCTCCGTTTGAAGTTTCGCCAGACCGCTATCGGTCGGCCATTTGTTGATGAACTGGGAGGCAACGCCGGTTTTTGACCAGCTGTTTTCATTATCCATCCCGTCGATGGTGATGGGTTCATTTGTTTTCGTGATTTGTAATATCCTCGGTTCAATCTCCTGCGTCATTCCTGACAATGGCAACATGCCGAGCACAGGAAATAACAGGCGAAGAAATTTTTTGTGTGACATGGTGATTGATTTGCCACACAAAAGAAATATGTATATATACCGTTATTTTTGAAATTCGTCCGGCAGAAAAAGCAGTCCGATATACGGTTGTTTTTAACAGAAGAAGGCCGTCAGTCGGGGAGGAGTAGTCGTTCGAGAGTGATTCCAGTCCGTTAGTCGGTTGACGGTTGAACCCGCGCTTGTGGTAAGGTGATGGATAGCCTTACGCTTTACGCTTTGAGCCTTGAGCTTTAAACGCACTTTAATATTCTCGCGGCGCCCGCATACGGAACTGGCTGGATGGAACCATCGGGTGCGGGCATTCCGTATTGAATACCGGCGCCAAGGATTAGGATCATATCGGGTCCTGTTGAAAATGGTTCGATAGCAGGAGAAATTTGATAGTTGTTAGCGGGTTGCGTACTACTGGCGGGAACCCAAGCTGTATAAAAGTGCTTATAGTCAGGTAATAAAGCTGATTTTTGATTATAGGAGCCGGTCTCTTCATTCCATACACGATCACTGATTGCAGACAAATCAAATGTCAGCCGGTAATACGCATATTTGGGATTTGGAAATAAGTGAATACCCGGCTGCAATTCAGGAACACTAACAGTGGCTATGGCGGTGGACTTATCTATTTTCACTTCCAGTGGCCGTCTGATGACCGAATCAAAAAGAGTTTGCCGGTTGAACTGGAAACTGCTAAGGAAATCTGGATACCGGGAGAATAGAATAGAGCGCTTGCCTTTTTCGTTTATGGTATCAGATGTCTGAATTTTTTTTATAAGGGCATTCAGAGGTCCGGAAACATTGTAGTCCGCCAGCGGTTTAAGAGCATATAATCCCTGACGTAATTCAGCACCGCATGCTGTTACCACTTTCCATTCCTGATTCAGACGTCTTGTGGCATCAAAATTGGCGTGTGTTTTTATCTTGCGCCTGGATACCCCGCCCTTTGAACGGATCACTAATTTATCATGCCCGCGCATTTTGAAGACAGTGATCGGGCCAACACTGCCTGTAAAATCGGATCCACTTGTAATGTTTCCCATAGTCGATATTGGTTATATATTGGTTAACTAAAAAGCCCGGGATAAAGTCCATATAAGCGATAAAAAATGCACATATATTCCAGATCTCTTACCGGTCTGGGTTATATGTGCCTTATATCTGGCTTATCTGTAGCTTATCTCTGGCTTATCTCCCCAACAATCCGCCTTCATTATGCCTGCAATCCAGAAATAATCTTTTTTGAAAAATCTTCCCGAATTCCGCGTCGGATGTTGCGGAGACGTCTAATAATACCACAAAATTCGCACCTAAATTAATGTTTTGTTAAAATAATAATGTCAACGTTGGATCAAACCAGAGATGATATTAATCGTAAGTGCCAGAATTACAGTATTATACACAAATGAAAGGAGAGCGTGAATTAAAACGATCCGCCGGATACGCTTTGAAGTGATCTGAACATCGGAAACCTGCCAGGTCATGCCGATTACAAAAGAAAAGTAGGCAAAATCAAAATAATCCGGCGGATCATCGTTTGGGAAAATCAGGCCGCCCTTATGCTCTTTCTGGCTCATCCTTTCTTCATACAGAAGATTATAATACAAGTGTGCATAACGAATAGCAAAAATGGTGTGGATCATAATCCAGGATAAGATGACAGACGTAATCGCAAATCCCACGTGATAGGGATAGCCGGCTTCTGTCGGATTTGGCAGCGTACGCATTAAAAATATCACGGCAAACAAACTGACAACAGAAGCAGAGAGAACAAAAACAGAAATAATGGTCCGGCTTGAATCCTGTTTACTGGCAATCACACGTACTTCGGCGGCGGTGGTCGTAAGGATGATGGCCCATAACATCAGCAGGATCGTAAAACAAAAGCTGCTCCAAACCAGGATAAACTGAACGGACGGCGGCGTTTTGTGGGACAGGAAGAATATAATAAGTGCAACCAAAAGACCAATCAGTAACCGTCCATGTGCCTGTATTCTATGGATTCCATGGATGACCTTTTTAAAATTCATGGGCGTAGTTTATGGTTGTTAAGGGTATCGATCAGCAAATATATTCTCTTGCAATTCACCTCAACGAATTATCATTCGCCTTAACAGACAGTTTATCAAAATGGAAGGGTGTCTTTCAAATCGGTGTGGTTTTTAATCGTCGTTCGATAATGGATTAAAAGTTGGCTTTTTCTAAAATATTAAGAATCAATTTATTCCGTGCCGTTACAGCCCATCTCGCCAATCTGGTAAATCTTTTGAAGCATCTCTTTCAAAGGAGTATCTTAAAAAATATAAAATGAAAAAGTTACAAAAAATCAGCAGCTATATACTGGCTACCGTAATGGTTTTACTGGTAACCGAATTTTCCGTATTCGCAGCAGGCGATAAAACAAACAATGATTCATCACTGACCGCATTTCAGGTAATCGGAGGAATGGCCATCCTGTTATTTGTTATTCTTGTGCCACTAATGCGTGGTGCGGGTAAACATATCAGAGTTGATAAGAAATAGTTGTTAGTTGTTAATTGTTAGTTGTTAGTTGCCACTCGTTCTCTTTCCGGTGATTTGCGATGGGTTGTGTTAACAATCCATTCGTGAGCGGTTAACACCTAAAAAATATCGGAAACTTACTTTTGCCGTTGAATGAAAAACTATTCTTGAAGTTATTCAAGACGCTGATATTATGGATTCTGGCTTTGCAGCTTCTCAATATGAGTATTTGCAGTGAAGCCTACTGGTCTTATTATAACGGAAGCCTCACCGATAACCACCTGGGCATCCAGGCAGACCCTACCGAAACGATTGTCGAGTGGCTGGTTGAAATGAAATTCGGACAGCTGGATCAGTTTACCTATGACCAGCATAATATCGACGCAAAGAATGTTACAAAAATGATTGCCTTCCAGATTGATCTGGAATGCGAAAAAATCTCCATCCATTTTATAAAACAAAGTAGTAAGATCTGCTATGCAGATTTTTCTTCAAATATTCCATCAAACTCGCGCGACGTATTTTCTCCTCCTCCCGAGCAGCCTTTCTTCTTCCAGAAAAATCTGATCTGACCAGTTCACTGACTGAGCAGTTGATCGTGCATTCACCTGACGCGCGATCAATACATGCTTTCCAATAACGCCTGTACAACTTTATAATATGAATAAGGCTTTGAAGAAAATCATCGCATTTTCTCTCAAGAATAAATATTTTATTCTTTTTTCAACTCTACTGCTGATCATTTACGGGATCATCACATTCCGGAATATGTCCATTGAAGCATTTCCGGATGTGACCAATACAGAAATTACCATTATCACACAATGGCCGGGGCGCAGCGCTGAAGAAGTGGAAAAGTTTGTCACCATTCCCATTGAAATCGCACTAAACTCAGTACAGAAAAGGACCAGCCTGAGGTCAACGAGCGTGTTTGGTCTTTCCATGGTCAAGCTGATCTTTGAAGACGAAGTGCAGGACAGTTACGCACGTCAGCAGGTTAATAATCTGTTGGTCAATGTATCGCTTCCGGATAATATCAGTCCGGGCGTGCAACCTCCGACCGGGCCAACAGGGGAAATTTTCCGGTATACTTTGAAAAGCGCGATTGGACGGGATGTAAGGGAATTAAAAACCATACAGGATTGGGTGATCGACCGTCAGATCAGGGCGGTGCCGGGGATTGCCGACATTGT
>DASSGT010000032.1:0-4731 GCA_035693345.1 Puia sp.
ATCTGGATACGCTGATGAAAAAAACCGCTCCTGCCTGGTGGTACAATTATAAGAAGGAAAAGACTTTTGCAGAAGCAAGAAAGGTATTGACGTTTGCCAGTTGACGGTTAAGGGTTGACGTTTGAAAGTTACAGTTGACAATTGACAATTAACAATTGACAATTGCCTTCTTACGCTTTGATCGTCCAGGTTTCGCGCCCCATCAGCAGTTTATTGAGGTTGCCCTTCCCCTTCAATTTGATCACATCATCGATCTGATGATTGAGCACGTCCTCATAACATGGCCGGGTGGTTTCATAGAAAACTCCGAATGGACGGGGGAAATGTGTTTCCTGATTTGGATCATCGAACATTCGTATGAGTGTCTGAGCTTTGTACAGATCCTTTTCATCATGTATCCACAAATCGTCCGCGGAATATCCGTTTCCGATTTCAACAACAACAGGCTTCAGGCCATCGAGTTTGATCCCTTTGTTCCGTTGTGCTCCGAAAATCAGGGGTTTTCCCTGTTCAGCTATCAGCGTTTCATCGGGCTTTGAATCCTTCTCAGTAAATATTTCAAAAGCTCCGTCATTAAAGATGTTGCAATTCTGATAGATTTCTAGAAAGGAAGAGCCTTTATGCTGATGGCTACGCATCAGCATCTGCTGCAGATGTTTCGGATCCCGGTCCATAGAACGGGCAATAAATGTAGCGTCGGCTCCCATAGCAAGAGCCAATGGATTAAATGGGTGATCTATGCTGCCAACGGGTGTGGATTTGGTTACTTTATCTGTTTCAGAAGTGGGAGAATATTGTCCTTTTGTGAGCCCATAAATCTGATTGTTGAATAACAATATATTAACATCAAAATTTCTCCTGAGCAGATGGATGGTGTGATTTCCACCAATACTGAGTGAATCACCGTCTCCTGTTACGATCCATACACTCAGTTCAGGCCGGGTCGCCTTTAATCCGGAAGCGATGGCCGTCGCCCTTCCGTGAATAGAGTGCATCCCATAGGTATTCATATAATAGGGAAAGCGGCTGCTACAGCCTATTCCGGAGATAAAGACAATATTTTCCCGGGGAATTCCGATCAGAGGCATTACTCTCTGTACCTGGGCTAATATGATATAATCCCCGCATCCGGGGCACCAGCGAACTTCCTGGTCGGTTACAAAATCCTTGGCGGTCAGAGGAGCAGAGGAAGTGGGAGTTTCGGTTATCATTTAAAATAAAGTTCCTGCAAATTACAACATAATAATGGCTCTTTCAATGGAATGGCTTTTGCCATCATATGAAAAAAACAGTTAAAAATGAAAAAATATCTGATGGCGATAAGCATTTTAGCCTGTCTGGTCACGGCCGGATGTTCCGCTGGATATGTAACAGAAAGACCAGCCGATGTTACCTATGTGCGACCCGTTTCTCCCGGAGCAGGCTATGTGTGGATTGACGGAGAATGGGAATACTCCGGAAACAATTATCACTGGCGGGACGGATCCTGGCAGCAACCCAGAGAGGGCAGGACATGGAAATCAGGATATTGGGAAAATAACAAAAGAGGTTATAAATGGCATAAGGGAGAATGGCAGCGTTAAGTGCCTGGAAATCCCCAAAATAGAAAAGCCCCGCTTTGGGCGGGGCTTTCTCTATAAAAAGCGATTAATATCTGCTGTTACTGTAGTTATTTCTTTTCTGGAAATTACCACCGCCGCCGCTCCTGTTTCCGCCACCGGCTCCGCCAGTGCGTTCTTCGCGGGGTTTAGCTACTGAAACGTTGATGGTCCTTCCATCAACTGAAGCGCCGTCCAGTTCTGCGATTGCTTTCTTAGCAGCTTCGTCGTCTGCCATTTCAACAAATGCAAATCCACGTGATTTCTGAGTGAATTTGTCAAGAATAACTTTAGCAGATGAAACTTCACCGTACTCTGCAAAATACTCGTTTAAGTCTTCGTCAGTTACGTTGAAGCTTAAATTTGAAACATAAATGTTCATACTTAAATAAAAAATTAAATGATAAAAATACAAGCTGACTGAAAGCTGAAGTAAAGGCGACTAACTAACCGTACTGAAGATTGCGTAGCAGAATGTTTGTTCACTTACTAAATGCTGATCAACTTAAGACTCCGCAAAGATACAGTAAAATATCCAATTATCAACTTTGCTTTAAAGATTTATATGCAACAACGCTGCCCGCCAACATGAGTATTCCGCCCAGAATAAATGGCGCACCCGGAAAATTAACTGGTGATTTTACAGACGTGAAATAAGCAAACAGATTTAACATAACCAGCGGACCAATCACAGATGTAACACTCAGGAGACTGGTGAGCGAACCTTGTAATTCACCTTGGAAATTGGGTGGAACATGGCCGGAAATAGTCGCCTGCAACGCAGGTCCCGCAATACCGCCAAGACAATAAGGAATCAGAAAGACAAACATCATCCAGCTCTGGGTTGCGCTGGCAAATAAAAACATTCCGGCAGCATATAAGAGCAATCCAATATAAATGCTTCGCTCATTACCAATTTTCGGGGTGATTACACGAATTAACCCGGCCTGGACAAATGCGACCAGTGCACCCACCACCGCGAGAGAGATGCCAATAGTCCTGGGTGTCCACTGAAACCGGTAAGCCGTAAAATAACTCCAGTTGCTCTGGACTGCATGGGAACCCAGATATACCAGGGTCAGTGCAAGAATCAAACCCGCTACAGCGGGATATTTTTTCAGGTTCAGCAGGGAATTCCAGGGCAGGGCACTATCCCAGCTAAACTTCCTGCGATTCTCTTTTGCAAGAGATTCGGGAAGTACAAAGTATCCGTAAAGCCAGTTTAGAAATGTGAGAATGGCGGCGGCATAAAATGGCGCGCGGATACCCCATCCCGTTAGCAGTCCCCCGATTGCCGGACCGATGATAAAGCCCAGCCCGAAAGCCGCACCGATCAGTCCGAAATTTTTTGCACGTGTTTCTGCAGTACTGATATCGGCTATATAGGCTGATGCTGTTGAAAAGCTGGCACCGGTAATGCCGGAGATGGTTCTTCCGACAAAAAGCCATCCGAATGTCGGGGCGAATCCCAGAAAAATATAATCCACGCAAAAACCAAACAAAGCAAACAGCAATACCGGTCTTCTTCCATATTGATCACTCAGACTGCCGAGTATCGGTGCACAAAAAAACTGCATGAATGCATACACGAATAATAACCAGCTTCCGGGTATGCTTGCCTGATTGACGGGAATATGTTTCAGACCTGAAATCAGCTGAGGCATGACAGGAATAATAAGTCCCCAGCCAATCACATCAATCAGCAAAGTGATAAAAATAAATCCGATGGCTGCCTGTTTCCTCATAAGCGGGATGCAAAATAAACCAAAAAGCATCCGCAATTCAGAGTTTTTAATTAGATTGTATTCAAAATCAGGTCTATGTTATTTGGTAAAAAAACCCTTGTGGCAATCATAGCAGGTCTTTTTATATTAGCAGGTATTGCAGCAACAAAACCACCTGAAGCTCCGAAATACAAAAACCTGAAAATACTTCCAAAGAATATCAGTAAGGAAGATCTGGATAAAGTGATGGATCACTTTAAAACAGCTCTGGGTGTGAAGTGCAGTTTTTGCCATGCTCCCTCCAAGGACACTGCACAAAAATGGCCGGATTTTGCAAGCGATGAAAAACCTGAAAAACTCATCGCCCGCAAAATGATGAAGATGACTTCAAAAATTAATAAAAAATTTTTCAGCGATAACAAAAATGAACAGGGCGTTGCAGTACCAGCCGTGGAATGCATGACCTGTCACCGGGGCTCTCCACACCCTGACGAACATAAATAATACTTCTTTATTTAATCCCCAGCCGCCTCGTAACAAATAAATCATGTTTTGAGCATTTGGGATTCCGTGCCACTATATTTCAAAATCCCTAATTTTAGGCTCATTTTGAATTCATGGAAAATAACCTATACGATTTTGGAATGATCGGCCTCGGAACAATGGGCAGAAACCTGCTGCTCAATATGGCGGATCATGGATTTAAAGCAATCGGTTTTGACCTCGACCCGTCGAAGGGAAAACTGCTTGAGACATCTGCCACACCAGGGACCACCGTAAAAGGTGTAAACACCCTGGCTGAACTGGTACAGAAACTTCAGGTACCAAGAAAAATAATGATGCTGGTACCCGCCGGCAAGCCGGTGGATGATGTAATCAATTCCCTGCTTCCGCTGGTTTCGCCCGGAGATATCATAATCGATGGTGGTAATTCTCATTACATAGATACGCTCACCCGCGTGAATTATGTGCGTGAAAAAGGTTTTCATTTTATGGGCATCGGAATCTCCGGTGGAGAACATGGCGCCCGGACGGGTCCAAGTATTATGCCGGGTGGCGATACAGAAGCGTATGAGAAAGTAAGGCCCATATTAGAGGCGGTTTCTGCCAAGGTGAACGGTAGCGCCTGTGTGGCATATCTGGGAAAGGGAGCCGCTGGTCATTATGTAAAAATGGTGCACAATGGAATTGAATATGCCATTATGCAATTGATCAGCGAAACTTATCAGCTACTTCATAAGGGCAAGGGTCTTTCCAATGATGAATTACATAAAGTGTACAAGAACTGGAATGAAGGCGATCTGCAATCTTTTCTGGTTGAAATAACCCGGGATATATTTATGCAGCCTGATGATAAAACCACCAATCGCCTGGTCGATATGATTCTGGACAAAGCCGGCGCCAAAGGA
>DASSGT010000033.1:0-6686 GCA_035693345.1 Puia sp.
CATTGGTGTCTGGTGTGGGAATTTTTCGGCACGTGGCGTGCCGGACCTGAGCGGAGCCAATACGGCAACACCCCTGCTTTTTAAAATTTTCAACAGTATTGATTACGATGCCGACGAACAGTGGTTTACAAAACCACCCTCTCTGGATGAGCGGATGGTTTGTTCGGAAACCGGCTTACTCCCGGGACTTCACTGCGATCACCTGATTACCGGATATTTCATTCCGGGTGTTTCTTCATCAAAAGCCTGTGCTCATTTACAGGAGGTCATTCTCTCCGCTGATGAAAAAATATCTTACTGCCGCAGTTGTATGCCGGCCAATGGATATAAGAAAAAAATATTCCGGATCATCTCACCGGAGATGCAGAGATACTATGCGGAAAACAATATTGTTTATCAAAAATTACCTCCGCATAATCCTGCATGTGAAAAAATATTTCTGGAGGAAGGCCCTGTCATTACTTCTCTGTCACCGGGATTTGAATACCTGATCAGTAAGAAGGACCCGGAACCACTGCAACTGAGTTGTCATAACAGTAATGACGTAAACAGGATTTACTGGTATATCAACAATAGATTTTATAAAGTGGCCACTGCAGGTTCCAAACAGTTTTTTATACCGGACGAAGGACCGGTGAAAATATCCTGTACGGATGATAAGGGTCGTAACCGCGATATCTGGATCAGGGTGAGGTATGTGGATTTGTGATCTCTAGTCTGCTTTATTGACGCTTCCCGCACCCGAAATTTGTTGTGATACCGACGCATTCCCCTTGTAGCTGATATTACCGGCTCCGCTGATATCTGCAGTCAGCTTTACACTCGCATAAAGCTGGGCGCTTCCGGCCCCTGATATATCCACTTTTGTATTTTCTGTCATGAGGTCATAACAATACGCATGACCCGCTCCGGTTAAATTGACATCGAAGTCCTTTGCCTGGCCTTTGAGATTAACAGAACCTGATCCGGAGATGCCTGCTGTAATTTTTGGGGCATCAACTTCCATTTTTATGTCCCCGGCACCACTGGCTTCCAGTGAAAGATCATCCGGACTCGTAATTTTGGTCTGTCCTATTATATCACTGGAACCGGAAACCTCTATACTTTTATAGGTGGGGGAAGTGACATATACTTTCAGATCACCGGAGGGTATCAGGTTAACACCCTCTTTTGTTTTTATTGTGATGTGGTCTCCTTCCTGAATGACTTCAATATAAGTGAGAATATTCTCATCGCCCTCAAGTTTGACAGGTTTCAGGTCTCCCTGTATAACCAGAAGTTGGATATTTCCAGCCGCTTCCACATTTTTAAAAGATGAGACAGCCCTTTCTTCTGTTTTGATAACACCGTTTCCATGTACGCGTTTCCCCAGAAAACGGCAGGATGCCAGTCCCAGGGAAGCGATCAGCATAAGTAAATAGTATTTTCTCATGATTGGTTTTTAAACTGAAAAGTTCGGTTTTTATGCCGGATAGAAAAAAAGATTGTGTTTGGGACGCGAATATCCGCAAAAAGGTTACCGGCCGCTGTATAAAACCGGGAAAATCTGACAAAAAAAGGGCCATCCTTTCTTTATCTTTGCGGCTCATGAATGAAAAGATTCTAATCCTCGATTTTGGTTCCCAATATACCCAGCTGATTGCCCGTTCTGTTCGTGAAGCCAATGTGTATTGCGAAATCATTCCCTATCATAAAAAGATTGAGCCGGATCCTTCCCTGAAGGGCGTTATATTATCCGGCTCCCCCTTTTCGGTAAATGACCCGCAGGCACCGGAAGTGAACTTAAAAGCCCTTCACCAGTCTCTACAGATTCTGGGAATATGTTATGGAGCACAACTTACGGCCAGACAATTTGGAGGAAGGGTTGCAAATAGCAGTAAAAGGGAATATGGCCGGGCATTGCTGAGCAAAATAAAAGACGATGTCATACTACATGGCGTGAGCGATCTGTCACAGGTATGGATGAGCCATGCTGATACAATACTGGAAATGCCCGCAGGCTTCGATGTACTGGCCACCACCGATTCGATCCCTTATGCTGCTTTCAGAAATAATGGCGAAGGGTATCCGCTTTATTGTTTACAATTTCATCCGGAAGTATATCATTCCATTGAAGGGAAGAAGATTATCCGCAATTTCCTCGTTGACGTTTGTGGCTGCAAACAGGATTGGACAGCAGCCCATTTCATCGATGATACTGTTGCGGCGCTTAAAAAATCCATTGGTGATAAAAAAGTCATCATGGCTCTCAGTGGAGGTGTGGATTCCACTGTTGCTGCCACATTGATTCATAAAGCCATTGGGAAAAGGCTCTATGGTTTTTTTGTTGATAATGGTGTTCTTCGCAAGGATGAATTTGAGCAGGTGCTGGAAACCTATAAGCGCATTGGTCTGAATGTAAAAGGAATTGACGCAAAAAAACAATTCTACAAAAAACTGGAGGGTAAAACCGATCCGGAAAAGAAGCGAAAGGCCATCGGCAAACAATTTATAAAAATATTTGCCGAAGAAGCCGGAAAGATGAAAGGAGTTGACCTGCTCGGACAGGGAACAATTTATCCGGATGTAATAGAAAGTATATCTGTGCATGGGCCCTCACAAACTATCAAGTCTCATCATAACGTCGGCGGTCTTCCCAAAAATATGAAGCTGGGTCTTGTGGAACCCCTTCGTTTCCTGTTTAAGGATGAAGTACGACGGGTTGGAAAAGAACTGGGAATTCCGGAGGATCTTCTCCAGCGACACCCCTTCCCCGGTCCGGGACTTGCTATCCGGATCCTGGGAGAAGTAAATGCTGAAAAAGTAAACCTGCTGCAAAAAGCAGATCAGGTATTTACACAGGCGCTGAAAGACCATAAATTATATGGAGCGGTCTGGCAGGCGGGAGCCATCCTTTTGCCCGTTAAAAGCGTGGGGGTTATGGGCGACGAACGCACCTATGAATTCACAGTGGCCCTGAGGGCGGTTACTTCAGTAGACGGGATGACAGCAGACTGGGCGCACCTGCCTTACGATTTTCTTGCCCAGGTGTCAAACGATATCATCAACCAGGTAAAAGGAATTAACCGTGTAGTGTATGATATCAGCAGCAAACCACCCGCCACCATAGAATGGGAATAAACCGTCATATGAAAATATTCTCCGGATTAATTATTGGTTTGTTATTTTTTATGGGGCCTGTCCGCGGATTGGCGCAAACGCATGACAGCCTGAAATATCATATTGCCGTATTTCTTCCGCTTTACCTCGACTCTGCATTTGATGCTTCCGGTAACTACCGGTTTCTTCAGAATTTTCCGAAATACCTGAATCCGGGCCTGGAGTTTTATGAGGGCCTTGAACTGGCGATGGATTCGCTCAACAAAAAAAGTACATCTCTCGATATAACAATCTACGATACCCGAAGCACAAAAAAATCCATTCAGCAGATGCTGGATGAACCCGGGTTTTCCAACATTCAGCTGATCCTGGGTTATGTCAATTCGGCGGATCTGCATGTTCTGGCAAACGTTGCCAAGAACCGTGAAATACCCTTTATCAACGTAAATTTTCCAAATGATGGGGCAGTTACCGGTAATCCGGAGTATGTTATTTTGAATTCAACCCTGCGTGCCCATTGTGAGGCTCTCTACAAATTTGTTCAACGCAACTGGGCCACTTCAAATATTTTCTATGTACGACGGGCAACACAGGACGACGACAGATTAAGATCCTATTTTGCGGAAATAGAAAAAAATACTCCTTCCGTTCCGCTCAGGATGAAGTTTGTAAATATTGACAATACACAAAACATCAGCCAGGTGACCAGTCTGATGGATAGTAATTCGAAAACAGTCATACTGGTGGGAAGTCTGGATGAAAATTTTGGCAGGGCCATCTGTTCAAAACTTGATCCCTATAGCAAATCCTATCCGATGAAAATACTTGGCATGCCTACCTGGGATGCCATCACGGACTTCAATGCACCGGCTTATGCTGATCTTGAAATTTATTATACCACACCATTCTATCAGAATCCGGCCGATAGCCTGGTCATCCAGATCCAGCAAAATTATAAATCGCGTTTTTATTCACGTCCGTCAGACATGGTTTATCGTGGCTATGAAACAACACTCCATTTCGGGCAATTGCTGGAAGCACATAAAGGTCATCTGGATGGCAGCATCGGGGAAAGAAAATTCAAAGTCTTCAACGATTTCGACATACAGCCGGTGTTCTCATCGAGTACTTCCCAGCCGGGGCAGTCACCCACACTGCAATACCTTGAAAATAAAAAGCTCTATTTCCTAAAGAAGGTGAATGGCAATGTTGTTGCAGTATATTGAGCGTAAAGCGTAAAGCGCAAAGCGTAAAGCGCAAACCGTAAAGCGCAAACCGTAAAGCCAAACTCTTAGCATCGCCTTACGCTTTATGCTTTACGCCTTAAGCTTAAAGAATGAATCTCTTAACCTTTACCGATAAGGGGATTTACTGTCCGCAGGGTGATTTTTATATTGACCCCTGGAAACCCGTATCCCGTGCCGTCATTACACATGCGCACAGCGATCATGCGAGGCCTGGAAATGCATCTTATTTATGTCACAGAGATACCAAACCCTTATTGATATTGAGACTGGGTGATATTTCTGTTCAGGCCGTCGAATGGTCTGAGCCGGTGTATATGAACGGTGTTAAACTTTCACTTCATCCTGCCGGTCACATCATCGGTTCATCGCAGATCAGGATTGAATATCAGGGAACGACATGGGTCGTCAGTGGCGATTATAAAACGGAAAACGATGGTATCAGTGGTCAAATGGAGATCGTGCCCTGCGATGTTTTCATAACGGAATCTACTTTTGGTTTACCTGTTTATAAATGGAAACCGCAGGAGGAATTATTTTTTGATATACAAAACTGGATACTGGCCAACAGGGAGAATGGACTCAATTCGGTTTTGATTGCATATAGTCTGGGTAAGTCCCAAAGGATATTAAAAGCCATTGAACAAATTGCCCCGCTGATCTATGTACACGGTGCCACCTGGAATGTACACCAGGCGCTGCTGAAAGCGGGATGGCAGTTGCCGGAAGTGAAGCGGATAACACCCGACATGAACAGAAGCCATTTTAAAACAGATATTATCATTGCGCCGCCTTCAGCTGAACAGTCACCCTGGATGAATCGCTTCAGTCCGTATTCAGTGGGTGTCTGCAGTGGCTGGATGCAGGTGAGAGGCCATGCCCGCCGTAGAAACGTGGATGCGGGTTTTGCCATGAGCGATCATGCAGACTGGCCAGGATTGATTTCGGTTGTACATGCCTGTGGTGCAAAGAAAGTGTTTGTGACCCATGGATTTCAATCGGTTTTCAGCAGATATCTAAACGAGACAGGCCTTGAGGCTGCGGAAGTCAAAACAGAATTTGGAGATGAAAAAGAACTGGATACAGAGAAGCAATTATCTGCCGGTGAAAATTCAACAGCATGAAAGAATTTGCGGAATTGGTCGGAACCCTGGGTACAGGCTCAAAAACAAATGCAAAGCTGGATGCCCTGGTTCATTATTTCGAAAACGCAGCGGACCGTGACAAAGTCTGGGTCATTGCAATTTTCAGCGGACGGAAACCCAAACGCGTTGTCTCTTCGTCATTTCTGATAAGTATTTGTATCGAATTGACCGGCTACCCACCCTGGCTTTTCGAAGAAAGTTATCATACAGTCGGTGATTTGGGTGAAACGCTTTCTCTGCTGGTACCGGAAGGAAAGGCTGAAGCTTCCGGATTTCCATTGAGTTATTATCTGAAAAAATTGATTGAATTGAACGGAGCAGGCGATGAGGAGAAGAAAAATTTTATTCTTGAATCATGGAAGGGGATGAACCGGAACGAGATGTTTGTTTTTAATAAACTCATCACAGGTAATTTCAGAATCGGCGTATCTCAGAAAATGATCGTGAATGCACTTGCAAAAACATCCAATAACAGTCCCTCGGTGATTGCCCATCGCATCAGCGGCAACTGGGATCCCCAAACATTTCCGTTCAGCGAGTTGATGGGTCTGGAGTCAGCTCTGCTGGATCATTCACGGCCTTATCCTTTTTATCTGGCCTATGCCCTGGAAGAAGAATTGCCATCCCTGGGAGATCCCGCTGAATGGCTCGCAGAATGGAAATGGGACGGTATTCGCGGTGAAATCATTCGTCGCGACCGGCAACTATTTGTCTGGAGCCGGGGCGAAGAACTTATGACAGATAAATTTCCTGAATATCAGCCATTACAGGAATTACTTCCCGAAGGCACCGTATTGGATGGCGAAATCATTTGTCTTTTACCCTCTCCGGAAAATCCAGCGGGTTTTATGCCACTGCCTTTTGCATTACTTCAAACGAGAATCGGAAGAAAAAATATTACAAAGAAACAACTGACAGAAGCGCCGGTTGGTTTCATTGCTTATGATTTACTGGAATTCGAAGGACAGGATTTTCGTGAACATCCGCAATGGGAAAGAAGAGAAAAATTGGAAAGGATTGTCGCAGAAGCCGGATTGCCTCTGTTGCAAATTTCTCCATTGATACGATTCGGTCACTGGGACGAGCTCCCGGTGATCCGTCAAAAAGCAAGGGAAATTGGCAGTGAGGGACTGATGTTAAAAAGAAGAGAGGCTATTTATCAGACAGGCCGTAAAAGGGGTGACTGGTGGAAATGGAA
>DASSGT010000034.1:0-6318 GCA_035693345.1 Puia sp.
ATAGCTGAACGCATTGAAACGGGCTGCCAGCTTTTCTCCCTGATAGCTCTGATAAGATTCGCTCCGGAAGGGACCAATACTATTCAGTTCGGTATCTGCCTGATAGAAATTATAGGTTTCCTGATTACGATAGGAGAGCAGAGCAACACCCCGTGCTACTTTCATTCCATTCATGCCTGCTTCAGGATCACTTTGTTTCCAGGTCGGGTCCAGTTCAATACAATGTCTCTGTGAAGCATTGAAAGCGCGGGCCCATGGTGAATGAAATGCATTCGTCGCAATGGGAACGATATGCTCAAATAATTCCGGTTCTTCGATCGCCCATTCCAGTAATTGCTGGCCACCCATTGATCCGCCGATTCCGATTTTTATCCGACCGATCCCCAGGAATTTTCTCAGGGGCTGATAGGCACGGATCATATCACGCGATGTAAAAAACGGAAAACTGTGATAGTAGGGTTCGCCGGTCACCGGGTTCGGTGAAAGTGGTCCCAGGCTGCCGTAACAGCTTCCGGGCATATTCACACAAACGATGAAGAATTTTTCCGGATCTATTAACTGGCCGTTCCCGACCAGGCCCGGCCACCAGTCTTCCGGGTTACTGTTGGCCGTTAGTGCATGGAATATCCATACGACATTCGATTGATCAGCGTCCATTTTGCCGAACGTGTGATAACCGAGATGGAAACCGGGCAGCACAAAACCCGATTCGAGTTCGAATGGGTACTGATAGGAGAAGGTTTTATGAATTGTCAATTGTCAATTGTTAATTGTTAATTAAGGCACGGAGGTAATTATCAGTTGTCAATTGTTAATTCAGAAAATTTCAATTAACAATTGACAATTGACAATTAACAATTATACAAGCTCTGCTTTCCTCGATGCAACCTTGTCGAACGCTTGCTGGAAGTCGGCTTTTATATCATCGATGTGTTCAATACCGACACTTATACGAACCTGGTTGGGCCTGACTCCTGCGGCCAGCTGTTCATCGATGCTTAGCTGTTCATGGGTTGTTGAAGCCGGATGAATCACGAGCGTTTTGGCATCTCCCACATTCGCCAGATGGCTGGCCAGTTTCAGATGATCAATGAATTTGGCTGCATTTTCTTTTTCGCCCCGCACACCAAAATTCAGAATACCGCCAAAACCATTCTTCAGATATTTTTTTGCCAGTGCGTTATAAGGACTGGATGCAAGACCGGGATATTCCACAAATTCAACCTGCGGATGATTTTCCAGCCATGTTGCAAGTTCCAGCGCATTGTCCACGTGACGTTGTACGCGCAGTGACAATGTTTCGAGACCCTGCGTCAGGAGGAAAGAATTAAACGGACTCAAAGATGCTCCGAAGTCACGAAGACCTTCCACACGTGCGCGGATGGCGAAAGCGACATTCGGAAGTCCCAGCGGATTTCCTTCTCCGAAAATATTCCAGAATACGAGGCCATGGTATCCTTCGGAAGGTTCAGTAAATCCGGGAAACTTTCCATTACCCCAGTTATAGTTACCTCCGTCTACGATCACACCGCCGATACTGGTTCCGTGTCCGCCGATCCATTTGGTAGCAGATTCCACGACCACATTGGCGCCGTGTTCGAACGGACGGAAAAGATAACCGGCTGTACCGAATGTATTATCAACGATCAGCGGCAGGTCATGTTTACGTGCGAGGGCGGCAATTTTTTCAAAATCAGGAATATTGAGTCTCGGATTGCCAATGGTTTCGAGATAGATGGCTTTGGTATTTTTATCGATATGCACTTCAAAACTTTCGGGATCGTCGCCATCCGCAAAACGGGCTTCAATACCCAGTTTTTTCAGCGTTACTTTAAACTGATTGTAGGTTCCTCCATAGAGAAAAGAAGTGGAAACAAAATTGTCTCCCGATTGCAGAATATTTGCCAGTGCGAGGAACTGTGCAGCCTGTCCCGAGCTGGTGGCCACGGCCGCCACGCCGCCTTCAAGGGCCGCCATGCGCTGTTCAAAAACATCCGTTGTCGGATTCATGATGCGGGTGTAGATATTCCCGAATTGCTTCAGTCCGAAAAGATTCGCCGCGTGTTCCGCATTATCGAATACATAAGAAGTGGTCTGATAAATTGGTACCGCGCGGGCATGGGTGGTGGGGTCGGCAGTTTGACCGGCATGTAATTGCAGTGTTTCAAAATGAAGAGGTGCACTCATAAAATGTCGTTTAAGAATTTTAAAAAATCAGATAAGAAAACGAAAACAGAATATAATGGAGCAGTGGGCAGACCAGGGAAAATATCAACAACATCGCATCGTCGCGCAGAAAGAAAAAACGGTTTGCGTTGTTGTGTATTTCATATAGCCTACAAATGTAATAGAGTATTATCAATCTCCAAAAATATTATCGTACTGGTTTACAGTATTTTAACATTCTTGTGGGTCAACGTAAGCGCTATTGTCTGCTAAAAAATACCTGTCAGGATACGCCGCTCAAGATAGATGCCATAAGTAATTATAATTATGGGCGCTTGCCTTGCGGCAATTTTAGTTTTCCGATCGGCAGGTTGAGTCGTATTAAACTATGAAAAATATCCGTTGTTTCGGATAATGAAATTTGAAATAGTATTTTAAGTTCTGCATTTTCGTTTAACCAACCTTGTTGCCGGCTGATAAGTTATTTCAGCGACGTTGCAAATAGATCCTGCATGGCCTTCCATGAAGCTGTATCTGCAGCTCCATTATAGGCGATCGGAAGTTTGAATTTCTCTCCGAGGGCCGTGGCATTCGGATTACTGAATGCGTGCATGGCACCGGGATATACTACAAACGTATAGTGTGCACCTACGGAATCCATACTTTTCTTAAATGCATTCTGTACTTTTTCCGGGACAAACTGATCTGCACCACCCTGGCAAACCAGTATATCTCCTTTTATCAAATCTTTTTTTGGCTGAACACCATCCAGTCCGCCATGAAAACTCACAGTTGCTTTTAACGGGGCGCCCAGTTTCGCGGCGTTCAAGACGATAAATCCGCCAAAGCAATATCCGATCGCTGCGATCCGGCTCGTATCTGCCTGGGAGAATGTGGCGGCTCTGGAAATGGCAGATTGCACTGCAGTCAGCGCGAGTTGCGGGTTGGTATAAAAAGGTTTTGTGAATGCCATGGCTTCCTTTGGATTGGCGGCTGTGTCGCCGTTGCCAAAGAGATCAGCACTGATCGCAAAATATCCAAGATCGGCCAGCTGCCTGGCACGCCTCTTCGTATAATCGTTTACACCCCACCATTCTGGTATGACCACTACAACCGGCAGTTTTCCCTTTTTATTTTCATCATAAGCGATATATCCTTTGGATTGTTTACCGTTTGACGAATACAAAACAGAATCCGTTTTAATAGAAGGAACGGAACTGGTCGTGTCGGCAGCTGTTGCCCTGGCGGTATCTGTATTGGTGTTTGTCTGTTGATTACCACAGGATACGATAGCCAGACCTAGACCGGCAAATAAAATGGTTTTAAAGGAGGTCATTTTCATTTTTCGAATGGTTTTGGTATGTAAACGTTTAATAGCCTGTTTCGGCTGCGTCTTCGGCAGCAAATTGTATGCCCGGGCATCGGTCTAAAAGCGGCTATATATGGGTGGGAACTTTCGGAAATTTTGACTTTTTCCTGCTCAGAGATAAAAATCTTTCAACGATAAAACCGTAAAAAGCGCAGTTTAAGAATACTGCCAGTGAAAAAAGGATAAGGTTATTTTGATTGGACAAGAAATGCCAGTACAAGGTGAAGATTGGAAACCTGAGGATTGTCCAGAAACTACTGATTGCTCCCCATAGAGCATGATTTCCATTTTCCTTACCATTTGCCTCCAGTGCCACCCAACTTATGAAGGTTAATAGAACCATTACAGCCGTAGCGCCCCTAAATATTCTCCAGTTGAACTTTTTCATTTCACTTTGGTTTTATCGGTCTCTCGGGAGCGGGTATTTCTCCGGAGTAATAGGGCATAATAAGAATGCCATCAAAGCTTATGCCATGGGGTAGCGGTCAGCCTTCCACCGACCTTTGACAAGCAATTTACTTCCATTCTTCCATACTTCCAGGCTTCGAAACTTGTTCTAAAGTTTATCCAGTAGTTCAACCACCCTCTCGCGTTCCATGATCAGGTATCCAAGCCGGTCGTTGCTGATGCCATTTCTGAGCTGGTAAGGGAACTCAAGCTGTCCGTTTCGGATGATTGTTTCGAAGTATTTGAATGATATATTGGGATATTGTTTTAATTCTTCCCCGATCTCATAAAGGTGGGTGGACAAAATAAACAGGGAGGATTTTATTTTGATCAGACCTTTAATAACGGTAGAAGAGCATTTCATGGCGTCCTGTACATTGGTGCCTTTAAAAAGTTCATCGATGAGTACCAGCCATTTTCTCCCGTCACTGATCTGTATGATTGTATTGCGAATCCGTTTTACTTCATTAAAAAAATAACTTTCGCCCTTCACCAGGTTGTCGACCACATTGATATTGCTGAGAATACCGTCAAAGAGACTGACTTTCATCTGATCTGCAGGAACGCCCATACCCAGATGGGCCAGGAAAAGGGCTGATCCAACTGATTTTATAAAGGTGCTTTTACCGGCCATATTCGCTCCTGTCAGGAAAAAGAAATTGCTGTGCGGATCCATTTGCACATCGTAGGAAACGGCATCCGGAAGAAGTACGTGACGGAGTGCCTTTATTTCGAAAAAAGGGAATTCCTTGTCCTGAACCTCCGGCATCACCAGGTTATTTATTTTTCCTGCCATGGCCATAGAATACCAGGCGTCGAGTTTGCCATAGATTTCTATCAGCGTAAGTACCGAAGGTTTGAACTGGTTCCGGATATAGTTTCCATATTCCACTACTTCATTCGGCTGGAGTTTATCGCCGGTTTTTTTTTCTGCCAGTGCATGCAGGAGAGGAATATTCAGCAATTTTTCCGCCCGGTTCAGCAAATCATTTAATAGTGGCGGACATTTTTGTTTTTTACTGATAGAAATAACAGATAAAATGCCGCGAACAAAATCCGCAAAGTGTGTAATCGAGTAACGGGTGAGTGAATAATCGGGGGCATGTAACAGCTGGTACATGCGGGCACTCACCGGATCATGTGAGGCCGGGATTTTATCCAGCGGGGTTTCATAAAACCGCTCCATCACCATGACGGTCCCGTTTGAAATGGAAGGGGCCCATTCATTTTCATGAGTCAGGATGATACGAAGAATTTCCTGCGTCTGCAGGATCTTGTCCAGCTGGCTGAAAGGATGATTAAAAAATTCCTGTAGCTGGATCCTGCCGCCCACCGTGCGTGTATAGTCCAGCTTTGTAAAAATGGAATAGTCATCCGTCGTCTGGAAAATGGAAAGATCCGCGTAAGTCGTGTTATCAATTTGCATGGTGTATAGTAGATGCTATCGCTGGAAATCCAGCCGCTGTCCCATTTGTGATTCATCAAAGACGCCGTTTCCATAAACCAGCTGTCCGTTTACGAAAGTATTTTTGATGGATGCCGGGAACTCGCTTCCCTCCAGCGGGCTCCATCCGCATTTATATAATATGTTACGGGCATGCACATCCGAAGAACCGTTCAGATCAACCATCACCAGATCGGCATGATATCCTTCCCGGATAAATCCACGGTCGCGGATCTGAAAGCAGATAGCCACGGCATGGCTCATTTTCTCCACCATTTTTTCCAGTGTGATTTTTCCCTGTCGTACATAGGAAAGCATCATCAGCAGGGCATGCTGCACCAGGGGCAGACCGGCATGGGCCCGCAGGTAAGATCCGTCCTCTCCCTCCATGGCCTCCAGTTTTCCGGAATGGTTTCTGAAGAATCCCTTTTCTGTCAGGGTATGCGGCGCATGATCGGTGGCTATCAGGTCGAGCCGGTCATCGAGCAATGCCCTCCAGAGTGCCTCGCGGTTTTCGAGTGCTTTGATGGCTGGGTTACACTTGATCTGGTTTCCGAGACGATGGTAATCGTCGGCGTTGAAATGTAGATGATGTACACATACTTCCGCGGTAATTCTTTTTTCGGCCAGTGGGATCATATTTGTGAAGAGACTGAGTTCTTTTTCCGTAGACAGATGAAATATATGAAGCCTTGATCCGTGTTTTTTTGCAAATTGCACAGCTGTCAGCGAAGATTCGAAACAGGCATCCACATTTCTGATCAGCGGATGATCGGCCGCTATCAGTTCTCTGTTCAGCGACAGAAAAATATCCATGTTTTCGCGGATGATGCGTTCTGATTCACAATGGGTAGCGATCAGCACTTCACTACCGGCAAATAATTTATCGAGG
>DASSGT010000035.1:0-2173 GCA_035693345.1 Puia sp.
GACTATTAAAAAAAAGCCCGATACCCCGGATCGCTCTACGGAAGAAAAAATAAAAGAAGCGGCGCGCATCGTGTTTACCCGCAAGGGCTTTGCGGCCACACGTACCCGTGATATCGCAGAGGAAGCCGGACTCAACCTGGCCCTGCTGAATTATTATTTCAGGAGTAAAGAGAAATTGTTTGAAATCGTGATGCTGGAGAAGATGCAGATATTTTTCGGATTCATCGGTCCGATCATTTCTGATGAGTCAACCTCACTGGAAATGAAAGTGGAAGGAATCGTATCGCACTATATCGACATGTTACAGGATAATCCTGATATCCCGTTTTTTATCATGGGCGAGGCCAGAAACAATCCGGCCATTGTGGCCAATGCTATGCCCCGGAAGGATTTTCTCAGAAACTCCTTCTTTATTAAACAGCTCAAAGAAAGAAAACCGGAACAGGACCCTTACCAGTTTTTACTGTCGATGCTGGGTATGATCATTTTTCCCTTTCTCATGAAACCCGTATTTCAGAAAATAACGGATACAGACGATCCGAAATTTAAGCAAATGATGAAGGCGAGAAGGGAATTGATACCGGCCTGGTGCAGGGCTATATTGAAAGGGAAGTAAAACAAATCAATCTGTAAAAATATGATACGCTATTTTATAACAATATTGCTAATGACCAGTCTCGCGGGCCGGGCACAGCATACTGTATACACACTGGAAAAATGTTATTCCCTGGCGCGACAGAATTATCCTCTGATAAAAAAACACGACCTGATCGCGCGCAGCAGTGGCTATTCTATAGAAAATGCCGGCAAGGGATGGCTGCCGCAGTTTTCAGTATCCGGACAGGCTACCTATCAGTCTCAGACCATCAATTTTCAGAAAGCAACCGGTATTGGTACCGGCCTTATCATACCGCCATTGAGTAAGGATCAGTACAAAATACAGGCTGAAGTGAACCAGAACATTTACGACGGGGGCCGTATCAAAAATGAAAAAGATATGATCCTGGCCAATGAAGCCAGCCAGCAACAGAGCCTGGAAGTGGCCCTCTATCAGCTGAATGACCGGATCAACCAGCTTTATTTTTCAATCCTGCTAATCGATGAACAGATCCGGCAGAACAATATCAGCAAATCGAATTTCCAGAGTGCGGCGGATCAGGCGAAAGCTGCCTATGACAATGGAACCGCATTCAAAAGTAATGTGGACGAATTCCTGGCGGAAATCGCCACGATTGAATTGGTGAATATCGATTACCAGGCCAACCGGAAAGCCTATCTGGATATGCTATCCGCTTTCATTGGTCAGCCACTGGGCGAAAATACAGAACTGATCATGCCACCACAGATCCTGCCGGATCCCGTCATCAAAAGGCCCGAGATCACGCTGTATGATTTGAGTAAAAGAATATACGATGTGCAGGAAAATCAATTGAAAACAGCTTATCTGCCGAGGTTTGACGCCTTTGTACAGGGAGCTTACGGCAGACCCACGCTGAACTTCATTGATAACAATTTCGGCGGCTGGTGGGTCGGTGGGGTTCGTCTGATCTGGAATCTGGGCAGCCTATATACGTTGAAGAACAACCGCACAAATATCCGGCTCAGTAAAGAGTCAGTGGATGTTGACAGGGAAACATTTATTTATAATACAAATCTCACCCTGGGTAAGCAGGGACAGGATCTGGTAAAATATTCTTCCCTGATCAAACAGGACGAAACCATCATTTCCCTGCGTAGTTCGGTGGCCAGTGCGGCGAAATCACAGTTGGAAAACGGGGTAGTGACCGTACACGATTATATCGCCAAATCGAACGACGAAAACCTGGCGAAACAAACAAAGATTTTGCATTCTATACAACTTATCCAGGCGCAATACCAATATAAAAATACAAGCGGTAACTAAACCTCAATCTTTTACTATGAAATATTTTACTCTTTCCGGTTTCTTATTATTGATTGCTGTCAGCTCCTGCAATAACAGCAAGACATTCGATGCATCGGGAAATTTTGAATCTGATGAAGTGATTGTGTCCGCACAGCAAAACGGTCAGCTTCTTTCCTTCAACCTGGATGAAGGAGATACACTCGTCATGGGAGAATTGGTGGGTCAGATCGATACCACGATTCCGAAATTGCAAATGCAACAGGCGATAGCTACTATCCAGTCCCTGAA
>DASSGT010000036.1:0-3694 GCA_035693345.1 Puia sp.
GACGAGCCCATGGAAATATTCGCGCTGGCCAATCAGGGACTCAAAGTGCCCAGGCGCGAAGAAATGAGCGGCAAATTAAAGGAGATTCAACAAAAGTCAAACCGGAGAAAATGGATCATCCTCTCGGCAGTGACGGTGTTACTGGCTGCAGGATTTTTTTTATACAAAGCCCGAATGCACAATGCGGTTTTTAGCGGTACTGAAAGATCCATTGCTGTTTTGCCTTTTGAAAATATTGGATCCGATAAAACGGAAGAATATATTTCCGACGGGATCACGCAGGATGTGATCAGCAATCTGTCAAAAATATCATCTTTACAAAAAGTGATTGGATGGATTTCCGTAAGAAGTTTTAAAAAGACTTCCAAAACATTAAAAGAAATTGCTGACGAACTGGATGTGGCCGCTATTCTGTCCGGGACAATCGAAAAGGAAGATCAAAAAACACGTATCCGGGCAGAATTAATTGAAGTAGGTACAAACAAATTGCTATGGGTGGATAAATTTGAATATTCCGGAAATGACTTTTTATCCATTCAGTCAAAACTCGCCATACAAATTGCAAATGCTTTGAAAGCGAATCTCTCGCCAGAGGAAAAAAAGGGTATTGCAAGAAACAACACCGAAAATGCAGAAGCGTATAAATTGTATCGCCGGGGCAGAATTTTCTGGGACACGAGAAACAAAGCCAATTATGACAGCGCGGAGCGGTATTTTAATAGAGCCCTTCAACTGGATCCGGACTATGCATTAGCCTATTCGGGCCTGGCAGATTGTTACACATTCAATCAGAAAGGATTAACACAAATGGAGGCAATCCCGATTGCAAAAGCCTATGCTTTAAAAGCTTTATCACTGGACAGTACTTTAACGGAAGCAAAAACCGCACTTGCATTTATTCAGGGTTATTTTGATTTTGATTTTAGAGGAGCCATCCCTGTTTTTAATAAAATTATCAGCGAAAATCCGAATTACGCTCCGGCCCATATATATCTGGGAAACTTATTGGGTGGCTTAGGCGATCATGAAGCTGACCTGAATGAAAAGAGAAAGGCATTGAGTCTTGATCCGCTTTCTGCCGCCTGGAATATGGTATTAGGAAGAACTTTTTATTATGCCGGTAAATATGATTCAGCCTATGAACAACTTCAAAAAACAATTCTTCTGAATTCAAAAGTAAATGGTACTTATACCATTCAGGGAATGGTCTTTATTCAAAAAAGGGAATATCAAAAAGCAATGGATGCTTTTTCAAAGCTGCCCCCTGGCATGTTTGACGCGGGAAATAACGGAACTGCCTTGTTGTCTTATGCCTACGCTATGAAAGGAGACAAAATGAAAGCAATGGCGTTATTAAATAAAATCCCGGGTACTGACCGTTTACAATGCACATACCAATTAGCTTTTATATTCCTGGCACTTGGGGATACCACTGAAGCATTGAATAAACTGGAATATGCATACGAACATCATTTTCTGGCCATGCCCTTTTTGAATATCGATCCCAATTTAGAACCGATTCGAAATGAACCCCGCTTCCAGGCATTGTTGAAAAAAATGAATTTTAATTAAAAGGTAAATGTGTAGCCAACATATATTAACCAGTTTGCAAAATGACCGGGCGTTATCGTATACTGACCGGTGATCGCTTGCTGTCGCTGGTCAGGAACCGTCTGAATGGTTGCCCTCTCCAGGGGAAGCGTTACAAACGTGTATAAAATGGATTTTTGAAATTTGTATTGAAGACCGGGTTCAATCGAAAAGATATATCCTACCCTGCGCAGACCGTCATTTTCACCAAATAGATCATGGGCGGGAGAGCCCTCAAATCGCAAACCCACCGTTGCTACCAGTTGCTCAAAAGTATAATTCACACCCGCCCTTAAAGTATAAACATCCGGAACGCTGTTTACGTTGTTTGTTGTCGCAATATTTATTGAATCCACGGAAGGTGGAAGCGCACCAGCCGGAAAGGACAGCACTCCATTTGTATTCATCGGATTGATCAAATAGAAAAAATTACCAAAGACGCTGATATTCCGGTTGAAGATATAAAATGCATTGATTGCTGTCGTAATGCCTGTTCCGCCATCGCCGATTTGAAGTGCTTCAGGCAGAGGTTGCAGTGATTTGATACTCGGATTTTCACTATAATACCAATAATCTACAGAATGATAATTACCGGTAGGAAATTTAATCCCCAGACCAACCTGAATATTTCCCTGCCTGCGCACATTCTCATTAAATATCCATTTGTATGCAGTCAAACGAATATCTCCGACACCGAAGCCCTTCATAGAATGACGCCCACCCTGAGCATTCATATTGAGGGTTCCCGAATTTGCCGCGATAGGCATATCAAAACCCAGTGACCATCCATGGGCTAAAATCTTCATGAGTCCAAAGTTTATGGTATACTCATACAGATTTATCCCATCATAACCTTCATTATTTTTTCCAAAAAATACAGTGTTGGTTGAAAAATAACGGTTGTTAATGTCCAGACTCCAGGTATCTGCTGTCTGGCCATAGCCAAGAGCGGCAAACTGGCCAAAGCCAGCCAGATTCCGGATAGCCACACAACCCTGGGATCTTGCCGAATGATTAAAAAGAATGAGTGTTGAAATGAAGAGGAGAACCAGCTTTTTCATATTAAGGTTTTGGTTTATAAATGGGTATTTTCCAGCCCGGAGGGCAGCTTTTTCAATTTACAGAATAAAATCTCCATTGACTCATGATGTCATATACCCATTTATGGGTAGATCACCCCTAACTGAACCGGGTAACCGATCATGACCTGGAACACTTACTAAAGTTATTTGATCATTGGTTACAGAATGACTATTTGCAGCGCATCAATTTCTTTTATTCTATTAAATACTTTAATTGTCGACGAATGTCATATGTCTTCAAATAAAAAAAAGGCCTGGAAAGGCCCCTTTTTATTGCTTATTGATCAGACTAGTACTACGCTGGATTATTTTTTTATACTCTGTAATTTTTTTGCGCATGTCACATCGAATTGCCATACTTCACCCATGCCGGGACTACCATCAAATCCCCAGACGGATACATACAATTTATCATCGGGGCCAAAGGTCATCGCCGTAGGAAAATTCAGACCCGATGCGATCGTCGTTCTTGTTCCATCGCGATCTATCCGGATAATATCACCCGTGCCTGGTGTGGGGAAAGGGTTGCCGGTCGTATTTTCAAGTACATACATACCACCCACTTCATCAAATACAACGCCCAGGACTGCTGAGAATCCGCTGGCAGCAACGGATATCTGACCGCCGGGGGTTATTTTATAAATGGCCGAAAGATTCGAAATCGGATAGGTATCCAGGTTACCTACATAGAAATTTCCGTCATGAAAGATCTCGCAGGTCGGAACAATATGTCCCAAAGTCGCCGATATGTCTATTACGCGGGTGATCTTTCCATTTCTCGATACCTTGTCCAGTTCACCATGGTTTGGTTCAATGACATAGAAATCGCCTTTTTCTTCAATCATGCTATACGGCGTTCCGTCCGGTTCAAAGTCGCCCGGGTTCTCATTGGCGGTCTGATTATTCATGTAATAGGAACTTAAATCAGCGACCATCGACCATGACCTGTCTTTGTTAACCCTGAAAACCTGATTTGGAATATCTACGACACCATGTGAACAACCAGCGCCGGAAAGTAGTCC
>DASSGT010000037.1:0-2751 GCA_035693345.1 Puia sp.
ACACAACTGATCTTTATTCTGAGTATTGTATTTGTTTATTTTCTGCTGGCTGCGCAATATGAAAGTTATATCCTGCCACTGGCTGTTTTGCTTTCGATCCCCACGGGTCTTTTGGGAGTATTTCTTTTCATCAATCTCACGGGTATTGAAAATAATATTTATGTTCAGGTGGGAATCATCATGCTGATCGGGCTACTGGCAAAAAATGCCATCCTGATTGTTCAATATGCAGTTCAGCGCAGGCGTTCGGGCATGGACCTGATCGCAGCTGCCCTGGAGGCCAGCCGGCTTCGTTTACGCCCCATTCTGATGACTTCCTTTGCATTTATAGTCGGCTTGCTTCCACTTACCTGGGCTACAGGAGGATCCGCATTGGGCAATCGTTCCATTGGTACGGGCGCTGTCGGCGGTATGCTCACGGGAGTAATACTCGGTGTTTTTATTATACCTGTCTTATTTGTCATCTTCCAGTCCCTGCAGGAAAGAGCCACCGGAAAACCAAAGGCATTACGTGAGAAAAAATATGAACTCAGATCTGAATAAGCAGTGATTTCAATCAACGAAAATGAAAAAGGTCTTTAGATACGGAATTGTTATTTTTTTTATTCTGGTTACCGCCTGCCGAACGGGAAAGAATTATCAGCGTCCGGCAGTGTTACTGCCTGAAAAGTTTAGAACAGACTCTACACAGCAGGATACCAGCAGTATTGCAGACATCTCCTGGAGAGATTATTTTTCAGATCCCGTTTTGAGACATTTGATTGATACCGGGCTTGTCCTCAATTTTGATCTGCAATTTGCACTGCGAAATATCAGTATTGCCCAGTCGCAGGTGAAACAATCAAATTGGTTGTGGGTGCCACAGATCAACGGGAGAGTATCTTCCTACGTATACAGAAATTCCGACAATGGTCCAGCCGGTGTAAACAATGGCGCGATCAGTAACAATAACAACGATTTTCTGGCTTCTGTAAATATGAGCTGGGAGATTGATATCTGGGGAAAGATCAGCCGTCAGCAGGAATCAGCGAGGGCAAATTATCTGCAGACTTATGAAGCGGCTAAAGCAGTGCAGACTACTTTAGTGGCGGACATAGCGCAGGGATATTTTAATCTGCTGATGCTTGACCAGCAACTGCTGGAGGCAAAAAAAACATTAGATCTCAACAATGATTTTGTGAAACTGACACGTCTGTTATATAATTCGGGAGAAGTTACATATCTCGGTGTACAGCAGGCAGAATCACAAAGAGACAATACGGCCCAACTGGTTCCGCAAATAGAACAGAGTATTCAGATCCAGGAAAACAGTTTGCAATTGCTTACAGGCAGCCTTCCGGCTACCGTTCACAGAACTGTAAGCTTAACCGATATTCATTTTGGGGATTCATTGGAAACCGGTTTGCCTGTCGGACTTTTGAACAGAAGGCCGGATGTAAGAGCCAGCGAACTTTCCCTCGTTCAGGCAAATGCGCAGGTTGGAATCAGCCAGGCGAATATGTATCCTGCGTTGAATCTCACTGCGGGCGCAGGTTTCGAATCTTTAAAAGCCAGCAACTGGTTTAATATTCCAGGCTCATTATTCGGTCTGGCAGGTGCGACCCTGATACAGCCGATTTTACAAGGGAGACAATTGAAAACGCAACTGGAAATTTCAAAACAACAAAGAGAACAGGCGGTCATTCGATTCAGGCAATCCGTATTAACAGCAGCCGTTGAGGTAACCAATGCCCTGGTGCGGGTGCAAAAGTTAAAGGAGCAGGAAAAATATGCTCAGCAAAGAGCAGATACACTGATCGGGGCAGTGAGCAATTCGCAACTGCTATTTAAAAATGATCTGGCCAATTACCTGGAAGTGATAACAGCCCAACAAGCTGCCCTGGATGCACAACTGAGTCTTGCATTTATACAAAATCAGGCACTCAATGCCCGCGTAGAATTGTATCGATCATTGGGAGGCGGGTGGCGATAGTAGTATAGGAGTATAAGAGTATAGGAGTTTCAGGTTCAACTGGCTCATTTCACTTCAATATAAAAATTTTATGGACAGAAGGAAGTTTCTGCGTAACGGATCGCTGACTGGAATTGGTCTTACTACAGTGGGCAGTTGGTCCCGCACATTCGGGACAGTTGGCAGTACGGTTCCCGAAAAAGTTTCATCTCTAAATCTGGAGGAAATAACGGTTTCAGAACTTCAAAAGAAAATGCAAAATGGTGAAGAAACTTCAGTATCCATCACCAAAGCATACCTCGAACGAATAAAGGAAATAGATAAGGCCGGGCCGATGCTCAATTCCGTTATTGAATTAAATCCGGAATCAATCAGTATCGCTGAAGCACTTGATACAGAAAGAAAGAATGGGAAAATCCGCGGACCATTACATGGTATTCCGATCCTGGTAAAAGATAATATCAATACAGGAGACCAAATGCTGACCACTGCAGGTTCACTTGCCCTGATGGGGAACCGTGCAAAAGAAGATGCATTTGTAATGAAACAACTAAGAGAAGCTGGCGTGGTATTGCTAGGAAAAACGAATCTGAGTGAATGGGCAAATTTTAGATCAACACATTCATGCAGTGGATGGAGCAGTCGCGGGGGACAAACAAAGTCACCTTATATCCTCGACAGAAATCCTTCCGGATCCAGCGCAGGATCGGGTTCTGCAGGAGCCGCAAATCTTAGTGCTATATGTGTGGGAACTGAAACGGATGGTTCTGTCGTTTCCCCCGCTTCCGTAAATGCACTGG
>DASSGT010000038.1:0-2422 GCA_035693345.1 Puia sp.
TTACGCTTTGAGCTTTACGCCTTACGCTTAATACCGGTAATGATCTGCTTTATATGGGCCCTTCACCGGAATACCCAGATACTCACTTTGTGTTTCAGTCAGCTCATCCAATGTGACACCAATTTTAGCAAGATGAAGACGGGCAACTTTTTCATCCAGATGTTTAGGAAGAACAAATACCTTGTTGTCGTATTTTTTATGATTCTGCCATAGTTCTATCTGCGCCAATACCTGATTTGTGAAAGAATTACTCATTACAAAACTTGGATGACCCGTAGCACAGCCCAGGTTAACCAGACGTCCTTCTGCCAGAATGATAACATCCTTGCCATCGATATTATATATATCTACCTGCGGTTTGATCGTATCTTTTGTATGACCATACTGACCATTCAGCCAGGCCATATCAATTTCGATGTCGAAATGTCCAATATTACAAACGATAGCCTTGTCTTTCAAAGCACGAAAATGTTTTTCAGTAATCAGGTCACGGCAACCGGAGGCTGTCACAACAATATCTGCTTCTTTAACGGCATCGGCCATGCGCTTTACTTCGAATCCGTCCATAGCTGCCTGCAATGCACAGATAGGATCAATCTCTGTAACGATCACACGGCAACCGGCACCCTGCAATGATTGTGCAGAACCTTTACCCACATCGCCATAACCACCCACGACAGCTACTTTACCAGCCATCATAACATCTGTTGCACGGCGGATGGCATCCACCAGGCTTTCCTTACATCCGTATTTGTTGTCGAATTTTGATTTGGTAACCGAATCATTTACGTTTATAGCCGGCATTGGAAGAGTACCCTTAGCCACTCTTTCATAGAGGCGGTGAACACCGGTGGTTGTTTCTTCTGAAATCCCTTTTACATACTGCACCAGTTCAGTGTATTTATCAAGAACGATGTTCGTCAGGTCTCCACCATCATCCAGTATCATATTTAGCGGACGGTCTGTGCTACCGAAAAATAAAGTCTGTTCTATGCACCAGTCTGCTTCTTCCAGACTTTGTCCCTTCCAGGCAAAGACACCAATTCCTGCTGCCGCAATGGCTGCCGCCGCATGATCCTGTGTCGAGAATATATTACATGAGCTCCAGCGTACCTCAGCCCCCAGTTCAATGAGGGTTTCAATTAATACAGCGGTTTGAATGGTCATATGAAGACATCCGGCTATACGTGCGCCTTTGAGTGGCTTTAGTTTTCCGTACTCAGCCCGAAGAGCCATGAGTCCGGGCATTTCTGCTTCAGCCAGACGTATTTCCTTACGGCCCCAGGCGGCCAGGCTCATATCCTTCACTTTATAAGGAAGGGTCAGATCAATATTTTTTGTTTGTGTAGACATGTAAATTGGTTTTGTGAGACAAAGTTATGTTTGTAGAACAAAAAGCAGATAATGATCTGCATTTTTGGTGTAAATGATCATATTTTACTACTTTTATAGAACAAATAATTGATATCCCATGCAAAAAGAAGTCCTAAAAGAACAATTGCCGGCCCCCGTTTTACCGTTGGATGAAAAGGATAAAGCCATTCTGCGATATATTCAATCCAATGCCAAGGCGACAGTGCGTGAGATTGCAGCCAATGTCCATCTGAGTGCAACACCCGTACACGAACGCATAAAGCGGATGGAAGAGGAGGGAGTTATCAAGCAGTATGCTACTTTACTGGATCATTCAAAGATTAACAAGGGATTAATGGCGATCTGTTACATTTCACTGAAAGAACACAATAAGAAATCAGGCGGGAAATTTATCAAGACGCTTTCTGAAATGCCTGAAGTAACCGAGTTCTATATTATTTCCGGAGCCTTTGATTTCATGCTTAAAATAGTGGTTGAAAACATGGATGACTATTATAATTTTCATGTAAATAAACTGGGACAGGTTGATAACATCGCTCAGGTCCAAAGCACTTTTATTATGGGCACGATAAAGTCCGGGCAGCCTGTGATCAGCTGATTCTGATTAGATCGGCAACTACTTTGTCTATCGGAAGACTAACCGAATCAGATGAAAATGATTTCCGGGAAATGAAACGAAATGTTTCCGTTTCTCCCGTTTCTCTGTATACTTCCATTTGGGCATCATCAAAATCAAATAATCTGGTACGGAGCGGTACACGGATTTCTTCGAGCGCTTCGACCCGGTAATAAATTGAAATAATCTGATGTTCAGGATTAAAAGCGCTCATTTGAAAAAAATCCGTCGTGTAGATATGTTCCCTTACAACGACATTCAGTTGCATCTCTTCTAAAAATTCACGTTTCAAACAATCTCTGGTTCCTTCGCCGAATTCCAGACCACCTCCGGGAAATTTGGTATACTGGTTTCCCCGGATGAATTCATCCGACACCAATATATCTCCGTCCGCATTCTGAAGAATTCCATATACCCTGATATTAAACATAG
>DASSGT010000039.1:0-3307 GCA_035693345.1 Puia sp.
TACAATTTACTTTTTTATGATGATGCTTTCCCCGCTCACCGGGGAGCTGCAATGGCGGCAATGAATGCCATATAGACTATAACCAGTACCCCACCGGCAAAAAAACGAAACCATTGCTTTTTATCCGGCTTAAGCAGAATAAAACCCGTGATACTTGCGGCGATGAGCAGAAAATGAGCCATAGTACCTATAAATACCATGACGGTGTCCGGCCTATTTACATGTCCCGTACGCAAAAAAGACAAAAATAGTCTGGCGCCAATTTCTGAAAGGTTTGTCACAAACAAATTGAGACCATTCCACGCCACAGCGATGAAGACAGCGATGCCGAAACCCCATGCATTATTTCGCCGGGTAAGTATAAGTATGGCAACATAAATCAGAGCCTGTAATAAATGCAGTAGGCGTAGCCGGGGAACTACAGCAGCGGAAATTGCCAACGCAAAAATGAAAAGTCCTACTGCTATAGGAATGGATACGCGTACCCAAAGAGGCATTTCTACTGATCCTGCATTTTGTTCTCTGATGCGTTTGGTTAAAGCCATCAGTTTTACGAATGAAATCGATTCCATCAAATGTAGGTTAATGAAACCGGAATGTACATCACCCGTCCGGGGCGATTTAAATGCGGAAAAATGCAAATCTGATTGAGTAGATCAGCTAACAAATTTTATGGCATTCATAATAGCGTGCAGTATTGTAACGATAATGAACACTCAGAAATATCATAAATACAATAACCACGTGAGTATCATGAAAATAACAAGATGGCATTTTTTTGGCAGGACATACTACTGAAAAAATCAGACTGCTATGCTAAAAAATTATTTCAAAATCGCTTTACGAAGCATCTCCCGAAACAAAGCACAGGCTCTTATTAATGTGGCAGGGCTTTCACTGGGGATAGCCTGCTGTCTTTTTATTTTTCTTTGGGTGAAGGATGAGGAGAGTATTGACAATTTTCATGCAAACGGCAAAAACTTATATACGGTTTATCTCAAAGTTTCTTCGGGGACCAATATTAGTAATACGTACACCACACCCGTTAGCTTTGACAATTCAAAAATTTCTTTTTTACTAAAGGGTATAGAAGATAAAATCCCCGAAATAAAGAGGGAAGCGTTTTACGCAACCGGGTACGAATTGCCCTGGGGTCACCCTGAAACATTCCAGGCAGGTGAAAAAATAGTAAAGCTGGAAGGTTCCCGCGCCGGTAAGGACTTTTTTAAAATGTTCAGTTACCCGCTGATTGAAGGCAATCCGGAAAACGCTTTGAATAATCTGACCAGCATCGCCGTTTCCAGAAAAATGGCGGAGATTTTTTTTGGCAGCCCTAAAAACGCCATGGGTAAGAGCATACGTTTTGAAAACCGCCAGAACTTTATTGTAACAAGTGTTTTTGAGAACCTGCCAAATCAAAGTTCGCTTAAGTTTGATTATCTGTTCAACTGGGATGTCCAGTCCGGGTTAATAGAATGGGCTTCTCCGGATTTTCAGACATACATTGAGCTTACTGAAACCGCTGATATCAGAAATACAGAAGCCAAAATCAATCAGTATCTCCAGAGCCGTATGGCAAAGGACCCAAATGTCAGGACGGAGGTCGGCCTCCAACGTTTTGGCGACAAATATCTCCATAATATTTTCGTGAATGGCAGACCTGAAGCCGGTCGCATAGAATACGTGCGGTTATTCAGTGGAATCGCCATTTTTATTTTGATCATTGCCTGCATCAATTTCATGAACCTCGCGACTGCGCGTTCTATCAAGAGGGCAAAAGAAATTGGTCTTCGCAAAGTGGTAGGGTCAACCCGTTCACAACTGATCGGACAATTCCTCAGCGAAGCCTTGCTTTTTTCTTTTATTTCAATACTTGCATCCGGATTACTACTCATCATTCTGTTGCCTGCATTTAACAGTTTCACGGGCAAACAAATTACCATTCCAATCACTGAACTTTCTTTCTGGGCCGCTCTCATTATATTGATGCTGGTAACTGCGCTGGTTGCCGGATCTTACCCTGCATTGTATCTTTCCTCCCTGAAACCGGTACGCATCTTTAAAGGTGCGCTTCGTTTCACGGAAGGTTCCATCCTCTTCCGGAAGGGGCTGACTGTTTTTCAGTTTGCACTTTCGATTATTCTGATTATTTCAACCATTATCATTTCGCGGCAGACCAGCTACGTGCAAAATACTCATCTGGGATATAATAAGGAAAATCTCATTTATGTAAGAATCGAGGGAGAACTTTCTAACCGTGATAAATATTTATTATTTAAAGAGCGCGCATCTAGAATGCCGGGAATTGAAATGATAGACCGGAGCACAGAAGCGCCGCATGCCATGAATTTTGAGGAAGCAAAAGCCATTAATTGGCAGGGAAAAGAGAAAAATGTTTCTGTCGGGTTCAAACCCGCTTCCGTTGGATTTGATTTTGTGAAGCTGATGAAACTGACGATCGCAGAAGGACGCGATTTCTCTCCGCTGAATGCTACCGATTCATCCGACGCATTTATGGTGAATGAAGAGGCCGTAAAAGAAATGGGCATGAAGGACCCTATCGGAAAATGGGTATCTGCCTGGAATAAAAAAGGCCATATCATCGGCGTGATAAAAGATTATCATACCCAATCGCTCAGAGAACCGATCAAACCGGTCATGATCGATGTTAAAGAATATGAGTATTTCGGTGTGATCATTATCCGTTCGCAGCCTGGCAAGATAAAGGAAGCGATTGCCAGTTTGTCGAAAGTATACAAAGAAATCAACCCGAATTATGCCTTTGCTTTTCAATTCGTGGACGAGGAATATAAAAAACTCTACAACAGCGAACAGGTGATTTCCAAACTCTCCACCCTGTTTGCCGGATTTGCCATTATCATTTCATGTCTGGGTTTGCTGGGGCTTGCCATGTTCGCGGCAGAACAACGTATCAAAGAAATAGGCATTCGAAAAGTATTAGGTGCTTCCATCGGCAACCTTGTTTCATTATTCTCTCAGGAGTTCATAAAGCTTGTCTTTATTGCTTTTCTGATTGCTGCACCCATCGCCTGGATTTACATGAATCACTGGCTGAAGGATTTTGCCTATAAAGTGGATGTTTCATGGTGGGTGTTTCTCTTGGCAGGAGCCATCTCAATATTTATTGCGCTTGCCACCATCAGTCATGAGGCAATCAAAGCAGCTGTCGCAAATCCTGTAAAGAGTTTGAGAACGGAATAGTGAATGATATAGGAATAAAACAATAATTACATGTCGGGAAATTATATCAAAACTACATTTTGCGATAATCGACCTGCCGCTGGTT
>DASSGT010000040.1:0-2428 GCA_035693345.1 Puia sp.
TGTAAACGAAAAAATACTGCCCCTTCCCCTCTCGCTTTCGATTAACAACGCGCCGTTGTTTTTGGAAAGAAAATCCCGGCATAACATAAGTCCGAGTCCTGTACCGCTTTCCTTGGCTGTTCCGTTCGTGCTGTAGTAAGAATTATCCTGTATTCTTGCCAGCGTTTCTTTGTCCATACCGATCCCATTATCAATTACGGATACCCGGCATATTTTGGATTCAGTTTCGAGCCTGATAATGATCGTACCATTCTCAGGTGTAAACTTAATGGCATTTGAAAGCAGATTCCTGAGTACCAGTGTTACCATATCGCGGTCTGCATAAACAAAAGGTGATCCATTCATTTCCCGGATGATCATAATTTTCTTTGTAGAAGCCTGTAACTGATGTATATGAATTGTTTCATCAGTAATTTCTTCCATGCTCAATGCCCCAGGAGAAACATTGGCAGAATTCATTTGACTCTTAACCCAATGGAGAAGATTTTCCATCAGGCCGGTCGTATAATTCAGATCGCTGACTACATCCGGAATAATCGATTTGATTTCTTTACCGCTCATATCCATCTGCTGCATACTCCTGAACAAATTGCGAAGCGCATACATCGGCGTCTTCATGTCGTGGGAAATCACCGAAAAAAGTTTATTCTTTAAAGAATTCAATTCACTGAGTTCAGCAGCTTTCTGTTCTATTTCCGCTTTTTGTTTTTCAATTTTATCGTTCTTTTCCTGCAGGGCTTTATTGGTAGCCAATATTCCAATCTGGTATAGGTTGTTTTCTTTTTTTATCAGAAAAAGTGCGTAAAAAATAAATATGATCGATGTACCCTGATTAAAAATATACATTAAAAAATTCGAGGAATGCAGCTGATAATTGTATTCTTTATTGAGTACGACGAGCACGAAATAACTGACCATGGAAAGACCGACGGAAAATAACATCTGGCTGATCAGGGGAAGAAAAAAAACGGCCAGTATACCATTCAGAAAAAAATAAAGTTCTACGCCGAGATTCATCCCACTCATGTATACGATCGAAGTAACCAGCGGATATAAAATAAAATAGGTAAGCATGCCAGCTTCATATCGAAAATAAAAATTCAGAAACAGCACGACCAGGTTGACGCAGGCAGGCAAACAGGCTATAAAGAAAGTATCAATGGGAAACTTGCCATTCCCGAAAAAACACATCAGGGGAACCACAATGCCCGACACAAATTGAAAGAAATTCAGCTGGTTAAAAACGCTCAGCTTACCTTTTTCCAATTCGTCCATGGAACGGGTAAAACCAAGAGATTTTATTTCTTCTAGAAAATGTTGTGATTTTAAGGAGAAAGATTCCACCCTGTGCTGGATGGATCCGTTTTTTTTGCCGAGAAGAAAGGAACGAAGTTTTGTCTCCCGGCCAATGTTGGTGCGACCTATATCAAGTGCGCCTGGATTTCCCTGTAAAAAGTTGGACTTACCTTCGCTTTTCATTCGATATTGGTCTAAGGATAAATGAATTTAGACATTAATTGTGAAAAAGACAAATAAAGCCTGTTCCCTTATTACCGAAATTATATAGCAATCAATAAAATGACAGTCAATTTTCAGGCCATTAATTTTATATGATCTGATAATAATATCGCGCATAAAAAAAGCACCCGTCCAAAGACGGATGCTTAAGTATATAGTTCCGGATTGAAACTTTCACCGTTTTAAGCGTTACGCTTTGCGCATTAAGCTTTAACCGGTGTTTTGTCTTTTTTCTTGGCCTTTTTCAATGCCGCTTCAATTCCCTTGCTCAGGTTATCATATGTAGGCTTTCCGGTAAACATTTCCCCGTTAATAAAGAAAGCCGGAACAGTAGTTACCCCTTTCTGAATGCCTTCTCTTAAATCGCCCTGTACCTGCCAGCCATAGGTGGCATTAACCAGGTGATCAAGAAATTTTTTATTGGAAATACCGGCTTCCCTGGAGTGCAGCTTCAAACTGGTAGTTCCCAGGTTATGTCTGTTATGAAACAGAATATTGTGCATCTCCCAGAATTTTCCTTCCTGGGCTGCAGCTACTGAGGCCTCGCCGGCTTTTAAACTGCGCTGGTGGATTTTTGTAAGCGGAAAATGCCTGAAATTAAAACGGACCTTCCCCTTAAATTCTTCCATGATTTTCTTTACCACTTCGTGCGCTTTTGCACAATCTTCATTTTCGTATTCCCCGAATTCCATCAGGGTTACCGGAGCAGTATCCGGACCAACGAATACGTCTCTTGGTTCAATGATCTCTATGATCTCTTTCTTAAACGCCATAATATATGTTCCTTTAAAATTTTCCCTTTGCTATATAACAGTTTTCCTTGTGGAAAGTTGAGTAAAAAGCCTCCAGTCCAGACTATCTGGCAGGAGGCGGCTAAAAATAGGTATTTTAACTGAAAAACCTTGCCTTT
>DASSGT010000041.1:0-2435 GCA_035693345.1 Puia sp.
TACCTGGTTTTGTAGTTATAAAACTATAAGAATACGTTTTTGTGCCGCCGAGTGGTGCAACGGTCTTGTCGATATTTTCCTTGTTGCTGACATCATAAGATTCCATATTTACGGGCCAGTCAATAACCGGTGCATTGATGACAGGAAGATTACCGTTACCTTTTATTGCTACTGATAAATTCGCGGCATCTCCGGTATCCACTTCTTTGGTATTTAATGAAGCCGTGATCGAATATTTTCCAACAGCGCCGTTGAAGTCTGCAGGTTTACCTTCTTCAGGCAACGGTTTTACATGTATCATCACCGGTTTGCTTTCCAATACAATATGCTGGGTAAAGGGAGTCCCGCTTACTTCTGGTTCAAAAAGTCTATCCAGCAAACCACCCAGTCCCTGTCCGGAACTTTTTGAACTGCCAGCGTCGGCCCTGACAAAATAAATATTGTTATCCAGTTCAACAGGATCGAGCGTTACGTCACCTGCCTGTAATGGAATGAGCTGGGATTTCCGTATGATATGGACTGAAAAGTTTTTGCCATTTACTTTTTCTACAGAAACCCGGTCATCTGTCGGATCTATCATATCATAAACACTAAAGCCATTCAGGGAAGGATGCCGGGTGACCCTTGAATCCGATCGCAGACGTGCGTATAGTTTGTATGTTGCAACGATGGGCTCACCCAGGAAGCAATCTGTTTTGCTGACATCCACCTTAATAAAAAAATTCTTCCTGATCTTCTCGTCCACATTTTCTCCGGGACGCACCAGTTCATCCATGTCCACAGGAGGCTGTGCAGTCGGCCATGAAGGATCGGGCAGCGGACTAAAGCCGGGTGTTTTTTTATTTCCCCCTGTGGATTGATTATGCACCAAAATCTGAATCGGGCTGGTATGCAGTTTCTGGCCGTCGACGGTAGCTGTGGCCGGTTTGATTGTAAGGGTGCCGGTTTTATTAGGCCTTAGTACATAGCTGATGCCCCGGTATTGTGATGTAACGCCGTTGACCATACTCATGCCGGTGGACTGGCTCGGTCCCTGTACAATGGTGAAGTCGGTAAAATCCGGAGGTTGCAGATCACCGATTTCCTTTGCATTTTCAATCACAAACTGAATTTCGACGTAGTCGGATTTCCCCATGTCTTTCGTACTGGCCTGGGCGGTAAAATGCACCTGTGCCATGGCCGGACTCAATATCAGGCAGAGCCAGCAGAAAATAAATGTTTTGAAAGGTATAAATGATCCGATGTTAATTGTCAATTGTTAATTGTTAATTGTTCATCATACATAATGGATTACCTATAAAAATAACAGACGTGTGCTACTCATTGACAATTAATAATTGACAATTAACAATTATTAAAGGTCTCCCAGCAATGGCCTGATAACCAAATCTTCCACCACCGCCTGAGGAGATAATTTCGAAATCTGAACGACCATATCTGCAATGTCGGTTGCTTTCATGATCCTCCCGGGGGATATTCCGGCAGCGGCCCAGGAGTCGGTATAAACGGCACCCGGGTAAACACAGGTCACTTTGATCGAGTAGGGTTTTAATTCTTCACGCAGGTTTTTAGAGAAGCCCGTCAGTGCAAATTTGCTGACGCTATAAGATCCTCCATTAGGGTAAGCCTGCAAGGCGGCTATTGAGCTCATATTAAAGATATGACCCGCTTTACGTTCCATCATCGAAGGCAGGAGCATACGTGTGACGTAATAAGCGCTGAGAAAATTGGTATTTATCATCTTTTCCATTTGACCTTCAGGCTCATCGATCACACGTCCGGGTTCAAATATTCCTGCGTTGTTTACGAGAATATCTGTTTGAGCAGCAGATCCCAATACCCACTGGGCAAATTCAACCGCCCCTGTTTTTTCGCCTATGTCAAATGCTTTTGCCTTGATGATCTGATCTGGGAAGCGGGTCTGAAGAGATGCCAGCGCATGGTACAGATTCACTTCGTTGCGCGAAGTCAGATAAAGATCATGGCCTTCTTTTGCAAACGCCTCAGCCATGGCCAAACCCAGTCCGCGCGAAGCACCTGTTATAACAACTTTCATAAGTGCAATTTAAGCGTATCTGTGTCTAAAGCCTAAAGCCCAAAGCTTAAAACTAATTTGATAATTTGTACATGTTGAGATTGGGGAATGATGTAACATTATTCATTTTTAAAACTTGCCCACCAATATCAGGCGCTGGGTTTCGGATTTAAACGGTTTTAGGCTTTGAGCTTTAGGCTTTCGGCTTTAACGAGCGTAAATTGCGTGATGAAGTACAAGCATCTCTTCTTCGATCTTGATCACACTCTATGGGATTTCGATTCCAACAGCCGGGAGGCGTTGTATGACTTGTATCATTCCTTATCCCTCGCTGAGGCCGGTGTGCATGATTTCGAACTTTTTCATAAACTCTATCTGGGTCATAATGAGCGGCTTTGGG
>DASSGT010000042.1:0-2388 GCA_035693345.1 Puia sp.
GGCATTCGAAGTCGCAAATCCAGGGGTGCTATACACGAATGCTTTGACTTCTTCAGGTACCCCTGACACGTATTTAAAAATCATTTGAAAGAATTGGTTTTTCTCATCAAACGTCAGGCTGCTGGTAAAAGAATCCTGCCCTTTTTGTTTTGCTTCATTAAAACGAATCCATTGCGGGGAATCGAAATAAGGAATATATGATTTGGAAGGAACTCCGATCTGGTCAGCGATCCAAATGTTCCACCCATCCGTTTCCTTATAATCCATTACAAAACCCGCCTGATCCACAGGCATATTTAAATGAACCAGTTGTGTATATATGACCTGGATGATCTCTTTGAGTTCGTCGGTTTTTTGCATGCCCATGGAGCGGCTTCTCACTCTTTCCAGCGCCGCTTCGATCTGCGCCTCACGAGCCTGCGCCTCTGCTTTTTGCAGATCAAGAAAGCGGGTATAGGTCTGCTGAAATACTTTTCCAAAGCGTATGAGTATTTTATTCTCTTCATCTGAATAAGGAATTCCTGCAAAGTTTTCGATATACAGAGAAACGCTTTCGGACAATGCCGTGGAAACTGCAAGACCAGGGCAATTCAGATAAAAGTTTTTTGATACTTCGGGCAGGTCCGGAACAAAAGACAGGAGTTCCTGATAAAACTTATTTTTCTCTTCGAAATTCAGACGGGTGGGAAAGAAATCTAATCCTTTTTCTTTTGCTTCATTAAAATCATTTGCCCATACGGAATCAAAATAAGGAGTTGATATTTTTGCGGGGATATCCTGTTTGTCCGCAATCCAGAAATGCCAATCACCCATGGGTATGTAATCCACTACGAACCCGGCATGATCGATATGGATATTCAAATATATAAACTGATCATAAACTATTTTGATGACTTCTTTCAGCTCTTCACTTTTTTGCATACCCATAGAGCGGCTACGCACTCTTTCCAGCGCAGCTTCGATCTGTGCTTCACGAGCCTGCGCTTCAGCTTTTTGCAAATCAAGGAAGCGGGTATAGGTTTGCTGGAAAACTTTGGTAAACCGAAGCATCAGTTCAGTCTGTTTTTCATTCAGGCGATTACCGCCAACAATCATGAGGTAACCCTGATCGAAATTGAAATTTTGCAGCAACAATCTTTTTGGTGAAAGGGCAATCAGTTGTTCTGCGGTTATCCAGTTTGAATTCATCCCGTTTTTCAACATTCCATTCTCAGCAACAAAAGTCTGGTGTGCGATCGTTTCCTGCTCGTCCATCTCAACAATACTAAGCGGTTCCTTTTTTTCCCAGCTTGAAAGAACCTTGCGCATCTCTTTGGTTGCAGCATGCGTAAGTCCCAGTGGATCACTGATTTTACCGGTCGCCGGGTTAGGAGCGTAGGTCCAGCCCATTTTTTCTTCTTCGTCTATGACCACATAACCGCTGGAAAGACATTCGATACCCAGCCTGCGCAATTCTTGTAATAACAATTCACCCGCTTCGATTAATTCATCGCTCTTGCGCATGGCCAGGGAGCCTGCACGCACTTTTTCCAGCGATGCCTGGATGAGTGCTTCCCTTGCCTGTGCTTCTGCATTTTCGATATCGGAATATCTTCTATACGCGAGCTCAAATACATTCACGAAACGACGGAATAATGTAAGCTCATTTTTTGTCAGCGGATGATAGGTGGAAATACCCAGTGCAACCGGACCGAGTGAAAACCAGTAATAGTTGAGCGAAGAGGCAGTTTCCAGGTATTTGTCTATGAATACGTTTGTCGTTTTTTGATAGTTCAGCCATTCTTTAAGTTGTTCCCCCGTAATATGACTGAAAAAGCTTTCGCCCTTACCCTTCAGCATTTTTTTGGCGAAGTCCCTTTCGAGTTTAACAGTACCATAGCTTGTCTCAGTTATTAAAGCTTTCCTGTGCTTTGTATAATACTCATAATTCATGTATGTGCCTTTCTCCTGATAAAAGATCGCGGTTTGCACATTCCGGATTTCCTTCACACCGAGTAATTTCAACTGATTGGAAATGGCCCTGCATATTTTCAGCATGTCGTCACGCTGTTTCATCGCCATGGCCATGACACGCACTTTTTCGAGAGATGATTCTATTTTAAGTTCGTGTTCCCTCCGGAGCAGTTCCTTTGCGAGCTTTGCGTTTGTTTTTTCGAGCTGGATGAGTTTCTTTTTAGACATAATATATTAATGCGAAAATCCATATGTGTTTCACACAGCTTCTAATGTCCCGGGGATGCCGTATTGAAAATACGATAAAAGTTATCACCTCCTGATTTTCCATTCTCTTCTGCCGTGAAACCTGACTACAGCATTTCCCAGTGCGGATTCGTCAATTGCCAGAATTATTAAAATAATAACGGGTGAATTTTATGAGGGAGCTCCAAT
>DASSGT010000043.1:0-2538 GCA_035693345.1 Puia sp.
ATATGAGTTCGATATTTCTTCCCGGCGAGGGACTTATCACTATTGATTTGAGAATAACAGCCGCATTTGGCAGAGTTACCTGATAAGAAACAGGCAGATCGGCATTATCGAGCAGCACAACATCGGTCGATTGTGGCAAACTGCCACCGGACCAGTTCAGAGGATTGTTCCAGCTGGCATCACCCCCGAAACCAGTCCATGATTTTATTTCTGCCGATAGAATGGTGGAGTGGCATAAAATGAAAAACACCAAGCATTGCAAATAACGTTTAAGAACACACATCCTGCAAAATACCAGGCAGCGACAGGCAAATCAATACCACTTTGTGGTGTATGGGCAAAAAAAATCCCGCCGGGAGGCGGGATTCCATTCAGACATAAATTTATTTCTTCACAGCTTTCTTAGCACTATCTGCAACAGTTTTAATGGCTGATTTTGCGGTATCTGCAACTGCTTTTATGGTAGAGTCAACTTTTGTTGCAGTTGAATCAACCACTTTTTTCGTGCTGTCAACGACAGTTGAAACAGCAGAGTCAGTTTTAGCAGCAGCGTCGCTACTTCCACCACCGCATGATGTTAAAGCCGCAGCGATCACGATAACAGTCAGAACTTTTTTCATTTATGGTTATTTTTTGTTTGCGCAAAACTAGTAGATTCAAGCCAGAAATCCAAGATATATATCTATTTTATTATATGACTATTTCTTACGAAAATATATGCGAATAGGTACTCCCTCCAACGGAAAACTCTTCCGCATCTGATTTTCCAGATAATTTCTGTAAGGCTGTTTGATATCATCGGGGTAATTGCTGAAAAAAGCAAAAGATGGAACGGGAGTTGGCAACTGAGAAACGAATTTTATTTTAATCGCATGACCTCGTACGACAGGCGCATGAAAACTTTCCACAGCTTTCAGCATGATATCGTTCAACTTGGAGGTTGGTATCTTCCTGCTTCGGTTTTCAAAAACCTGCAGGGCAGTTTCAATTACTTTGAAAATTCGGGTTTTCTCTTTTGCCGAAATAAATATGATTGGCAGGTCTGTAAAAGGAGCGAATCTTTCTTTCAGAGCAGTTGTATAATCCCGGGACGTATTGGTTTCTTTGTCCACCAGATCCCATTTATTTACAACCACTACGATACCTTTCCCTTTTTTTACTGCCAGACTGAAAATGTTCAGATCCTGTGCTGTAATTCCTTTTTCCGCATCCAGCAGGAGTAAACACACATCTGCCTCATCCATCGCCTTAATGGCACGAATAACCGAATAAAATTCAAGGTCTTCGTGTACTTTGGTTTTCCTGCGGATACCGGCGGTATCGATCAATATAAATTCTTTATTAAATAGATTATAGTGAGTATGGATACTGTCGCGGGTAGTACCGGCGATTTCACTTACAATTGTTCTTTCGCTTCCGACCAATGCGTTCAAAAGGGAGGACTTGCCAACATTTGGCTGGCCGATAATGGCAAATTTCGGAAGAACCGAATCGCTTTCTTCTTCATCGGATTTCGGGATCAGGTCAGCGATCGCATCGAGTACCTCCCCGGTGCCACTGCCACTCATCGCTGATATAAAAAAAATATTTTCGAATCCCAAACTGTAAAATTCAGCAGCTTCCAGCAGTCGATCGCTGTTATCAACCTTATTAACAACCAGAAAAACGGGTTTCACTGATCTGCGAAGCATATCGGCCATGGACTCATCTAAAGAGGTAATACCGGTAGCAGTATCCGTCATGAATATGATGGCATTGGCTTCTTCTACGGCAATTAAAACCTGTTTTTTTATTTCCTGTTCAAAAACATCTTCACTTTCAGGAACGAATCCGCCCGTGTCAATCACGTTAAAGGTTTTCCCATTCCAGTCAGCCACACCGTATTGACGGTCGCGGGTCACACCGCTTACATCATCCACAATGGCTTTACGTTGTTCGAGCAGGCGATTGAATAAAGTGCTCTTCCCCACATTCGGTCTCCCCGTTATCGCTACTGTAAATCCGGACATTTTCTTTTAAAATTAAAATGCAAATTAATAACCATATTCGCGTAACTGCCATTCATTGTCACGCCATTTGGGTCTTACTTTCACAAACAGTTCCAGAAATACTTTTCTTCCAATGAATTCTTCGATCTCCTTACGGGCTTCAGTTCCCAGTTGACGGATCATTTTGCCACCTTCTCCCAGCAGAATTCCTTTTTGTGTTTCCCGCTGCACAATAATATCCGCCTGAATTTTCGTCAGGGTTTCCTTTTCTTTAAATTCCTGAACCAATACAGCTGTATGATAGGGAATTTCATCTTCGTACATACTAAAGATTTTTTCCCTGATCATTTCGCCCACAAAAAACTTTACGGGCCGGTCAGTCATTTCATCACTATCAAAAAAGGGTTCTCCTTCCGGCAGTAATTGGATAATACGTTCGAACAATACATCCGTATTTTGTTTCCTGAGCGCCGAGATTGCCAGGACCTCCGTGCAGTATGTTTTGTCCATGAAATAGACTTTTGCGGAGTCAATCTCCTCTTGAGTCATA
>DASSGT010000044.1:0-7547 GCA_035693345.1 Puia sp.
TCTGTTGCGATCGCTTCCAGAAGGAGTTCTTATGACAATCATAAATTGTTACAGGCGCTTCCATCATTCCGTTTCCGTTCTCTGGAAGATTCCATTTTTGAAGCGTGTGCCGGATATAATGCGAATCCACAACCCCTCTAATGCGTAAGGTGCAAAGCCCAAAGCGTAAAGCATAGTTTGAAAGGTATACTTCAAATTGTTCGCATTCGTTATTAATTAGGACAAAATATAAATAAGCGTATAGACTTTAAATCAAAGATATTTACCAATAAACTTTACGCTTTACGCTTTACGCCTTACGCTTTAAGCTCTACAATATGAAAATAATTATTTTTATAAGTTGTGCCTTGCTGATATCCATAACATCCTTCGGTCAGGATAAAATGTTTTATATCCATGGTAAAGTCGTGGATGAAAAAACCGGTAGCGTTTTATCTAACGCTTCCGTTTTTTGTCAGAATACAACCACTGGAACCATTTCGAATAACGAAGGCCTGTTTGCCCTTCGCCTTAATAATGGGGGTTATGATCTGGTTATTTCATATACCGGTTATGAAACACAGGTATTACGCGTTAGCAATGCAATGAAGGATAAAGACTCAATACTCATTCAGATGAAGGAAGCTGAGAAAGCCATGGCGGAAGTAGCAGTAAGCGGTTCATTTCTTGTCGCAGACGGCTGGACAAAATACGGTCAGTTTTTCCTCGATAATTTTATAGGTACTACGGCCAATGCGGCACAATGCACAATTGAAAATAAAGATGCGATCAGTTTTTATTATTATAAAAAACGGAATAAACTCAAAGTAAAAGCCAAAGAAGATATTATTATTCTCAACCAGGCCCTGGGATATAAAATCAGGTATCAGCTGGACTCATTCGTAAATGACTATTCTACCCATGTGAGCAGTTATACCGGATATCCCTTGTTTGAAAATATAACGGGTACTACTGAACAGCAGGAGCAATGGGCAAAAAACAGGTACAGGACTTATATAGGATCCCGTTTGCATTTTATGAGAAGCTGGTATGACAGTACTCTGAAAGAAGAAGGATTCCAGGTTGAAACATTGAATACCCCCAATTCTACGAAAGGAACCCTATTGGAAAATCCATACGATGGAACGATTTATTCCTTGGACAGTGGAATCGTGGATATCAATATAAACGGGAGCATACGGGTTACATATACCGGACAGGTCCCGGATAAAAGCTATCTGCTGCAAAATCATTTTCCACTGAATTCAAAGGTGGAGGTCTCGGCTCTTGAAATGCCGACGGGCTTTTCCATTGAGGAAAATGGTTATTTCTATGAGCAATCTGAAATCACCAATATGGGATACTGGGCCTGGAAAAAAATTGCTGAGCTGGTGCCTTATGATTATAATCCGGAGTAAGCGTAAAGCGTAAAGCGCAAAGCGTAAAGCATTCAATTGATCCAGAGACGAATCATATATTCAAATTATCATTGACAACCTGCACATGCGGGTCATTTCGAATTATTACATTACTACTATCCCGAATTGGACATATTAATGCTTTTCGCCTTACGCTTTACGCTTTATACTTGCCCGGTGACTTTCTTCCATAACTCGGGAATTCGTTTGATCCAAATCAATTCCCGTTTCTTAATAGATGCGTCGTCTGCCGGTGTTCCAAAGTATATCTTACCGGGTTCAATAGTTCCACCCACACCACTTTGTGCAAGTACGACAGCATTGTCACCAATTGAAAGAGTTTTACTGACACCCACCTGCCCCCAGAGAATAACACCATTTCCGATTTCAACCGCGCCGGCAATTCCAACCTGTGCTGCCAGCAAACAATTTTTACCAATCACGGTATCATGGCCCACATGAATCATATTGTCCAGGCGTGAACCACTTCCGATTACAGTATCACCACTTACACCACGGTCGATGGTACAACCCGCACCAATTTCCACATCATTCTCAATGAGCACCCTTCCGCAACTTAACATTCGTTTGTACCAGGATTCCCGGTTTTTGTTGGTATTATAATAGAATGCATCCGATCCAATAACGGTTCCTGCCTGAATGACGACATCATCACCGACCACACAATGATCCATGATGGTTACATTGGGGTGAATCGTACAGCGCTCTCCAATCTGTACATGGTTCCCAATGAAAACGTTCGGATAGATATATGAAGTTTTACCGATGGACGCACTGGGACTGATCGATTGTGTGGCACCTTCAAAAGGCCTGAAATGTTTTACTATTTTCTGATAGGCCTCAAATGGTTGTTCTACAATCAACAACGCTTTTTCCGGAGGACATTCTACTGCCTGATTGATGATGATGAATGAAGCGGCTGACTCCAGACACTTTTTATAATACTTCGGATGATCAACAAAAACGAGATCACCCTTTTCAACTTTATGTATTTCATTGATACCGGATGCTGATGCCCCGGTATTGCCCACAAGCCGGGCACCCAGAAAATCTGCAAACCATGACATCGATACAGGAGTAGGAAACTTCATTGATCAAATTTTGCTCAAACCTACATTAAAGTGCTTTTCCACACCCTAAAAAAAATTGTGTATAAAATTTATTGGAAAATTTTTCCGAATGGGTAAAATTATTTCTAATATTGTGTAGGGATATTTATGTCCCTGTACTTACTAACCCATCCAAATAGTAAAAGTCTCGCCGCCAGCGGGGCTTTTTATTTTGTGCTTACATTTGTCTGATTAAATTCAAACCCTTTATTCATCAGTGTTTCATTGAATTTCATTGAATAAATATTACATCATATACAAACCATTTCAGGTGCTTTCGCAGTTCACATCTGAAAATAGCAAGGCCTGCCTGAAGGATTTTTTCGAGGTCCCCAAAGACGTTTATCCGGTCGGCCGGCTGGATTACGACAGTGAAGGATTGCTTTTATTAACAAATGACAAATCCCTGAACCATCGGTTGCTGCATCCCAGTTTTGCTCATGAACGCGGATACCGGGTGCAGGTGGAAGGCCTTATTACTAATGATGCGCTGCAACAGCTGAGTTCCGGAATTACGATTCAGGTTGACGGAAAACCCTATCGTACTGCTGCAGGTAAAGCATCCCGTCTCCCCGACCATATTGCTATCCCGGATAGAAATCCTCCGATTCGTTTTCGCCAGCACATTCCAACAAGCTGGATTAAATTAGTAATTACAGAAGGGAAAAACCGGCAGGTCCGTAAGATGACTGCTGCAACCGGATTCCCCACACTTCGTCTCATTCGTTATAGTCTGGCAGGTTTAACACTTGACCCAATGTTACCGGGAGATATGATTGACATGAATCAAAACGATGTATACGGTAAGCTCGGACTACTGACGCACATTTAATTTATTACCTTTCAGGCATAAAAAGGATAATATGGTTAAATCGATGACGGGTTTTGGAAGGGCAGAAGAAACGGTCGGTGACAAAACCTTTCTGGTAGATGTAAAATCACTCAACGGGAAACAATTTGAGCTTCAGTTGAAACTTCCCGGTTTTCTCAAACCTTATGAATTTGATATCCGTAAACTCCTGTCGGAAAAACTGGGGCGCGGATCCCTGGATTGTACGATCAGTCTTAAACAGACAGGCAATGCAAAACCTGTCAGCATCAATACGGATCTTGCAAAAGCATATTATGAAACGCTGGCCAACCTGTCCAGACAGCTTAACCAGGATCCCTCCAATATTCTAAGTACGCTGTTAAAATTACCCGAGGTAATTACTCCAACAGGTGATACGCTGACCAAAGAAGAATGGGACCAGTTTAGTAAGGTGATAGAAATGGCGATAGAGGATCTGAACCAGCACCGGCTGAATGAAGGCCGGGCGCTCGAAGAAGATTTGATCCAGCGCATTGATAATATCAGCTATCAGCAAGCGGAGGTCATGAAGCTGCAACCTCTCCGGCAAACGAAAATCCGTGAGGGTCTCGAAAAGTTATTAAACGAACACGTGGGTAAGGAAAACTATGATTCCAACCGCATGGAACAGGAAATGATATACTATCTTGAAAAAATCGATATCAGCGAGGAAATGGTCAGGCTGAAAAATCATTGTTTTTATTTCAAGGAAGTCCTCGCGGAACCCGACGATAGTAAGGGAAAGAAATTGTCGTTTATACTGCAGGAAGTCGGCAGGGAAATTAACACCACCGGATCCAAAGCATATGATGTAAAGATACAGCGTTGTGTTGTACTGATGAAAGACGAACTGGAAAAAGCCAAGGAACAAATTCTTAATGTGCTTTAAGCGTAAAGCGTAAGGCGTAAGGCGTAAAGTGAATTCAAGATGAACATCCAATATTCAATGACCAACTAAATTAAATGCTTAAGAATTTTTTCCTGTACTTTTTAATACCTTTTAATTCTATAAAAAATCGGGGTGTGAAAATTTCCTCTTTGATTCTCGCAGCCGCCTTTGGATTATCTGCCTGTAACTGGACCACGGGAGTTTTCGAGAAAAATCTCAATTTTGATAATCATGCCTGGCCCTCTTCTGTAAAGCCGGATATCGCATTCGAGATTACCGATACCGTTTCAACCTATAATATTTATATCGTTTTGAGACATACCGACGCCTATCATTTCAATAATATTTATATCCGCGCCACGGTAAAAGAGCCGGGAGATCCGAAAGGCAGAACAGGTGACTATGACCTGCAGCTGGCAACCAACGATAAGGGATGGATCGGTACGGCTATGGATGATATATATGATGCACGTCTTCTTATTCAGCCAAAAACCCGGTTCACAAAATCAGGCACCTACCATATCATCATGGATCAGCTGATGCGGGAAGATCCGTTAAAATATGTGCTGAGTGCGGGATTAAGGGTTGAGAAGACAGCTGAGTAGTGTGGAAGACTGTCCCGCACATGCGGGATGGAAGACTGGAAGTAGAATATTAAAATTATAAAGTTTTAAAAATGCTTTACGCTTTACGCTTTGAGCTTTAAGCTTAATAAATATGCCTGGGGTAACCGCGCGATCGTCATCTGCTGGCTATTGCTGATTTATGTACTGGCGGCACTCATCTGGTGGTACATCGCCCTTAATCTTCAGAATAACCAGATGTCGGCCTACAGAATAGAACTGCTGACCCGTGATGATCCGGAATATATTGCCAAACTGGAAAAAATTCACAATGATCATCATCGTCTGGCCACAGCCTATAAAAGCGAGGGGCTTGTATTTATATTAGTCATTCTGGCGGGTGCTGTTTTCCTGCGAAGCGCCGTGATACGACAGATCATGATACAAAGACAACAGCAAAACTTCATGATGGCCATCACTCATGAACTGAAAACGCCGATCAGCACAACCCGTCTGAACATAGAAACGCTTCTGAAGCATTCCCTGGATGATTCAAAAAAAGAAAAGATCCTTAAATCTTCCATGCAGGAGATCAACCGTCTGAATACACTTACGGGGAATATTTTGGTATCCGCACAACTGGAAGGAGGGTCTTATCTTTTTAATAAAGAAGAAATTAATTTCTCTCAGATTGTAACGGATTCCTCCCAGGATTTTAAAAGCCGTTTTCCCAATCGTCCATGGTACAGCACTCTGGAGCCAGGCTTATTTATATTAGGTGATCCCCTGCTGATGCAGATCCTGGTGAATAACCTGATCGATAATGCAGTTAAATATTCTCCCCCTGATTCTCCTATAACAATTCAATTAAAGAAAGAGGGAGACAGGGGAATTCTGGAAATCATGGATGAAGGTGCTGGAATACCCAAAAAGGAGCAGAAAAGGATTTTTCAAAAATTCTACCGGGTGGGAAATGAAAATACCAGAATAGCCCAGGGAACGGGACTTGGATTATACCTGTGTCGAAAAATCGCCCGGGATCATAAAATGCACCTTCAGGTTACAGAGAATCATCCAAAGGGAACCATTTTTGCGGTTCGTTTTAATTTAATTCAAATATGAAGGAACCTGCCCGCAAATCCATCCTGCTTGTAGAAGACGAAGAGAATCTGCATGACGCGCTTCGCCTGAACCTTGAATTGGAAAACTATCAGGTTACGTCCGCCTACGACGGGAATGAAGCATTGAAAGCCATCAATGATGAATATTTCGATCTCGTGATCCTGGATGTTATGTTGCCCGGCATTGACGGGATCAATGTAGCGGAGTCAATCCGTATCAGGCAAAATCCTGTACCCATCCTGATACTCAGCGCCCGAAATACCAGTGCAGACCGGGTGCTCGGTTTGAAAAAAGGCGCTGATGATTATCTCAATAAACCTTTTAACCTGGAAGAACTGCTTCTGCGTGTTCAAAAACTGATTGAGAAAAACGAAAAACTACAAGACCGCAACATCCTGCCCGCAAGATATGTTTTCGGTAAAAATGTTATTGACTTCAAAGCGCAGGAGGCCTTTAATAAAAAGAATGAACGTTTCCGTCTGAGTAAAAAGGAAACCATGCTTTTGAAACTGCTGATCGAAAACAAAAATGAGGTGGTAAAAAGAGAAAAAATCCTACAGGCCGTGTGGGATTACAATGTATATCCGAATACCCGTACCATTGATAACCTGATTCTGAATTTCCGAAAATATTTTGAAGACGACAGCCGCAACCCGAAGCATTTTCATTCGGTCAGAGGGGTTGGATATAAATACACGGAATAAGCGTAAAGCGTAAGGCGCAAAGCGTAAAGCTTTTCATTTACTACATATGAGTTAGGCGTAAGGCGTAAGGCGCAAAGCCTAAGGTTTTTCATTTACTACATATGAGTTAAGCGTAAAGGGTAAGGCACAAGGCGTAAAGCTTAAAACTACTTACTTACGTTCATTTGCTTTACGCTTTATGCGTTGCGCTTTAAGCCTTGAAGGATTTGTTCGGCAGCTAAAAGCACCCGTTGCATATCACTCGTATTATATTCAGGTGTATATAATTTCATCTCGCATTCGTTCAGAACATTTTTCAACTGAATAATATCCTCGTCAAGCCACCCGATGGAGCGCAGACCCGTAGCGATATTTAGTTTATTCAGCTCACTGGCAGGCAACTGAAGTTTGTCTGATACCGATTTCCAGATGGCACGATTGACGGATGCATAGAATTTACTAAAGTCACCGGCCTGCATCAATTGCCTGGATTCATTCAAAGGATCAACGGGTTCGGGGATGTTCTTCTTTTTTTCAAGTTCGGCCAGCTGCCTTGCTTTTTCAGCCTTCAACAATGCATCCTTTTTCGATTCTCTCATTATAAAAAATGTTGCTACCGCCAGCAGAAGGAATGCTGATCCCCATAAGGCATACTTTGTCCAGTCCCCCTGATTTGTTTGTACGGGTGTTCCCCTGGGTTTTGTCTGTTTCTTTTTGACGGATGCTTTTACGATCAGGTTCAGCGGATCCGACTCTATGTTTTTATAGACTTTAGCAACCGGATCGAAATAGCTCATCTTTACCGCTGGCAGGATATAATTACCTGGTTTTGTAGTTATAAAACTATAAGAATACGTTTTTGTGCCGCCGAGCGGTGCAACGGTCTTGTCGATATTTTCCTTGTTGCTGACAT
>DASSGT010000045.1:0-6826 GCA_035693345.1 Puia sp.
ACAAGCGGAGAACGGCATTTTGCTTAATTGAGGCTCCCAATTCCCAAGCCATTCAAAAAATGCATGATAAGGCGCACGGACAAGTGCCGCACAGTATCATTGAAGTGGAATCCAGCATTGTGGAATCTTTCCTGGGACGGATTCAGGATCCAGAAAAAGCGCGGGGCGCGGAGTTAAACATAATCAATGATCCCGCTTTCAGAACCATTATGGTCATTTCGTTAGGCCGGTTAATGACTGGCGGTGAATCCCAGTCATTCAAAGGTGCATTCGAAAAATTTAAACAGGAAATCCGGAAAACCCTGCAATCGCAGGAAGGTAATATAGTCAGACAAACGGATGATTATTATCTGGCTTCCTTTAAATCCGTCACAAACGCTGTGCATGCAGCATTGGAAATTCAACGCATGAACAGAGAATTTATGAAGAATGAAAAGAGTGGGAAAGTGAGTGTAAAAATTGGCCTGAGTGCAGGCGTTCCCGTTACCCAGAAACAATTGATATTTGAAGATACCATTAAACTGGCTGAAAGAATTGCGGCACTTGTAAAGGGAGAAATCGTTGTATCAGCTGAAGTAAAGGAACTTTACAAAAGTGAGAATGCAAATACTTTTATAAAAGGTAAGGGAATTACTTCTCTTATGGAACAGGATGAGAAATTCATTACTCTTTTAATGGATTACACCGATAAAGTGTGGAACGACGCGGACCTGAAAGTGGATCATTTTTGTAAACCGCTGGGTCGCAGTAAATCCCAGTTATACCGGAAAATGGTTTTACTCACTGGTCAGTCACCCAATACTTTTATAAAAGACTACAGGTTAAAAGAAGCCCTGAAATGTATACAGAAAAGAGTGGGCAATATTTCGGAAATAGCTTTTACAACGGGTTTTAGCAGCCCTTCCTACTTCACAAAATGCTTTAAAAAGAAGTTTGGGTTTATTCCGGCGGATTATCTGAATGCGCAACATTCATAAGCTGCGATATATTCTTTTCCCGGCATGATGTAGTGATGATGTAGTATATCCCCGGCGTGCTTATTTTTTGCTGGTTATATTTATCAGGAACCATTTCCGGCAAACTTTTTTCCAAAATTTCCACATTTTAAATTCTTTGTCATGCATGAAGTGAAAACAGGAAAAGTTCTGTATCTCATAATGATTATTCTCATTGGTATTGGACCAATGGGTAATTTATTTGGACAAACACGGAGCCAGGGTCCCTGGTGGCCAAACAAATTGTGGGGCGCGGAAGATCAGTCAGGGGCTTCCAACTGGATCACCCCCGAAAAAGTTTTGAAATCCGTATCACTCGTAAAAACAGGGCAGATTTTCGATCTGGGTCATATCTATGACAGGGATATGCCAATGGTTGGACAGAGATCTTTTAATTTATTCATTCCGTCTTTTCCGACATATCCCGCAACAGGAAAGGACAGTATCGTTTTTAATGATGAATATGTAACATCACAGATTGGTCAGGTAGGTACACAGTTTGACGGACCCGGACATCCGGGACGACAATTAAAAATGGCCGATGGCAGCACAGCAGATGTATTTTATAACGGGTTTACCGGTGATGAAATGAGAAATGCCATGGGATTGAAAAAACTCGGTGTGGAAAATGTCAGGCCTATTGTTACCCGCGGCATATTAATAGATCTGGCTGCATACAAGGGTGTAGACGGTCTGCCGGAAAAATATGAGATTACATTGGAAGATGTTTTGGGTGCACTGGCCAGGCAGCATATGAAAGAATCGGACATTGAACCGGGCGATGCATTATTATTTGATCTGGGCTGGTGGAAAATCTGGCCGGATAAAAGAACGGTAGATGCACCACCGCCTCATCCAAACGCTGAACTGATTAACTGGATCATTAACAGGAAACCTAGCATGATAGGTTCAGATCTGGCTATGGATGGTCCGCCGGATTTTCCCCTGCATGAAAATCTGATTGTGAAGAACGGTATTTTCAATCTGGAGTTCATGAACTTCGAATCCCTTCCTTCTGTAAATAAGAAGTACATATTCATGTTCATCTTTACTCCGTTAAGACTGAGAGGAGCCACTGGCTCTCCGGGAAGACCACTGGCTATTTATTAATGTCCAAACTGGAAACTAATTCTTCCCATTCGCGTTCCAGTGACATATCCGGGATTTTGACTCCCGCCTTATGATACCAATAGCCCGCGTTTGAATGATCTCCTTCCTGACGATGGAGAAAAGCATGTATGTTGTATGAAATCGGATCATTTAAATCCTGCACGATCAGATGTGCTTTATCCCAATCACCCTTACCAGCAAACCAGAGCGCTTTTTCCTGTTCCGAAAAATCTTCCGGTGGCTCAGCCCGTAAAAGGGATGATTTAAATCCTTCCAGAGATATTTTTTTCATAAGCTAATTTACAAATCCCCGCTGAACTACAAATACACCAGGAACCTCATAATCATTTCCTTTACGGTATTCTGCACCCACAATCGATTTTTACAAAATAACCGGTTTCCCGTCAACCCGGAGACATCCGATCCGTGCGTTCGGTTATATTTGTGATACTTGTTTCATATGAAATTGACCGGAAAAAAAATAATTTCAGCTGCCCTCCTGTATTTATTCCTGACCGCATGTAATCATCCGGAGGAAAATCAGCAGGTGAAAGATCAGTCATCAGTTTTTAAAGAAGGGGAATTCGGATATGATCTTCAATTCTTAAAAAAACAGGATTCAGCACTGATTATTCTGGTGAGCGGTAATTCCCGGGTTATTATTTCACCCAGGTATCAGGCAAAAGTTTTCACATCAACTGCCAATGGCGATAAAGGCCTGAGTTTTGGATGGATTAATTATAAGGCCTTCGGTAAAGAGGATGCCCATATGAATGCTTATGGTGGAGAAAACCGTCTCTGGCTCGGTCCGGAAGGTGGAAAATTTTCTCTCTTCTTCAAACCGGGAACGAAAATGACCTTCGACAACTGGAAAACGCCGGCACAATTCGATACAGAACACTGGAATGTGAGAAACGTGGACAGCCAGTCGGTGACGATGTACAAAAACATGGATCTTTTGAATTACGCGGGTACACGTATGGAGTTGCAGGTTGTTCGTAGCATTTCAATATTAAACAGGGACAAGATCATCAAACTGGCCGGGATCAGTGAATCAGAAGATTCATTATATACAGTCGGCTATGAAACAGGAAATACGCTTACCAACACAGGCGAACTGGAATGGACAGAGACGAGCGGGATGCCCTGCATTTGGTTGCTGGATATGTTTAAACCTTCATCATCATCTGTAATCGTTGTTCCTTTCAAAAAAACAGTAGCGGAGGATTTTAAAAAAGTAGTCACCACAAATTATTTTGGCGAGATTCCTCCGGACAGGATAAAAAATAATGACAGCCTGATTTTTTTCAGAGCAGACGGAAAGAGCCGTGGTAAACTGGGTATATCGGCAAACGGTGCAAGAGGTACGGCCGGTAGTTATGATGGAAAAAATAAAGTGCTGACCGTCATTTCATTTAATGTCGAGGCGAAAAATCGATATCTCAACCAGGAGTGGAATATTACAAAACCCTCTTTCCAGGGAGATGCGGTGAATGCCTATAACGACGGACCCCTGGCCGATGGTACTCAGATGGGACCGTTTTACGAAATCGAGAGTGTGTCGCAGGCAGCGTTTATAAAACCCGGCGAATCAATTAACCACTCTCATGTTGTTATGCATTTCTCCGGTAATGAAAAAACACTCGATAAAATAGCCACCAGAATGCTGGGTGCCGGACTGGAAAAAATAAACAAATCCTTTGAAGTTTCTCATTATTAAATAATTTTCTTGGCTTTGTTAAGACTTTCTTCGGACTCTTTCATTATCCTTTTGAATTTCTTATCCGAATTTTCTGACTGACTGGTAATAGTTGCACTATTAAATTTTGATTCGATTTTAAATCCGAATAGCTGGTTCATATCAAAGCAAACTGCCTGCCCGTCTTCCGGCCTGATTGCATTGGGTTTGTTTGTATCAGGTACTTTGTGGTCATGACTGGATTTTACAAACTCCTTCACCATTTTTTTGAATTCAAGATTTTCCGCTCTGGTTAAAGTTGTTTCACTACCACGGCCCTCAAAATAATAATGCGTTGCAATGAATTTTTTTACATGATCCCTGCTCTCAGCCGGCAGGTAATTCTGCAAAATCCAGAAGTTTTTGCTACCGGATTTTTGGATGGCATTGTAAACCGGTTTGGGGCCACCGTTATATGCCGCCAACACTAATAACCAGTCATTAAATTCCGCATAAAGATCCCTCAGATATTTGGCTGCTGCGATCGTACTCTTATAGTAGTTGGTACGTTCATCATTTTGATGACTTGTTTTTAAACCCAGCACCTGAGCTGTACCAGGCATTAGCTGCCAGGGCCCACGGGCGCCCACATGACTCAGTGCGGATGGCTTTAATTCAGATTCAATGACAGCGAGATATTTTAGTTCCAGGGGCAGATGATATTTATGAAGAACGGAATCGATTATTGAAAATGGAACTGCACTTCGCTTTTTGACTCTGACCAGGCATTCCCTGCTATTCTTAATATATTTTTTTACAAATAGGGCTCCTTTTTTATTGAGTCTTATTTCGGGCTTCTCGGAAGTCGATTCCATTTCTCTAACCGGCCACCGGATCTCATGAATTGAGCGGGCTGACAACGGGCCCACAGTAACGGAAGTAGTGATTAACAGGAAAGCATTACTCAGGTAGAATGCTTTCGCAAACAGAGTTTTCAACATCGTTTTAATTTTGAGTAAAACAATGCCGTCCCTGAGGGATTGGATTAGGAAACAGAAAAGTCAGACATAGGGAAATTGGCAGGATTCAGACAGCGTAATCGGGGGGTTGGGCGTACGGGTTTTTCAGTTTTTCCGGCTGCTGAATTCGTCGAATGGAGACCAAGATAATATCCCTTAGCGGCCAGTCCTAGGGGCTTTTACTAAGGAAAACAACGAAGCGATAATAGGCTGTACATCAATGCCTTATGTCGCAAATTCTAACTATTGGAAACAGGCAGAAGGGATTGAGGGATATTTTGATAACAGACAGGTCTGGTAAAGCGGTAAATGGAGGTGGTGCCTACTGAAGTGACCCGGCTATCAGTTGTTGCGGGGTAAGGGCCACCGTGTACCATCGCGTGACAAACTTCCACTCCCGTCGGGAATCCATTCATGATAACTCTTCCCACTTTCTGAGTCAGAAGTTCTATCAACTCCTGCGCAATCGGGTAATCATTTTCTGCAGCCTGAATGGTTCCGGTCAACTGACCCGGCATGACTTCTGCCAGGCGGAACATTTCATCGTAATTATCCGAAAGCACGGCCACTGTAGATGGCCCGAAGACTTCTTCGAAAAAATCCGGATTTTTCATCAGGCTTTTGGCTGTAATCGTATTGATGCCTGGCCTGATTTCCGTCTCAGCTGTTATGGCGGGAATCGGGTCACCGCTCATATTATATTGTCTCTGTAGTCCCGATTTATACGCATCCGCAATTCCCTTTGTGAGCATCGGATGGACGGCTGTTGCGGCCAATCCGTCTGTCAGACGCTGAATAAATTGTTTGCTTTCTTCATTGTTGATCAAAATACAGAAGCCGGGGTTTGTACAAAACTGTCCCGAGCCCAGAGTTACTGACTGACCAAATTGAAGGGCAAGGGATTCACCACCCTGTCTGACTGCCTCCGGTAAAAAGAAAACCGGATTTACACTGCCCATTTCTGCGTAAACCGGAATGGGCTCAGGTCTTTTGACCGCGAGATCATACAAAGCTTTTCCTCCTTTGAAAGATCCCGTAAAAGCAACTGCTTTTATCAGCGGATGAGTGACCAGTGTTCCACCGACTTCATTTGACCGTCCGTGCAGCATAGAAAAAGTGCCATCCGGCATTCCAGTTTCCTTTGCGGCTTTTGCGATCGCTTCGCCAATCAACTGACAGGTAGCCGGATGGGCCGGATGTGCTTTAAATACCACCGGGCAACCTGCTGCCAGTGCGGCTGCTGTATCTCCACCTGCCACGGAAAAAGCCAGGGGAAAATTGCTGGCACCAAACACTGCCACAACGCCGATGGGTACCTGAATTTGTATCATTCCGGGACGGACAACGGGTTTTCTGTCCGGCAATGGTTCATCAACTATTTCTTTATTCCAGTTTCCCTCCCGTAAGAGCTGTGCAAATAATCTTAGCTGACCCGTTGTCCGGCTTCTTTCTCCGGTAAGTCTTGTTAATGGCAGAGCGGTTTCTTCATTGATTATTTTCAACAGATCATCTCCCAAAGCTTCTATATTTCCGGCAATTGTTTCCAACAGCAGACTCCTTTGAAGCGCGCTTGTCTTCCTGTATAATGCAAATGCACGATTGGCCAGCACTGCACTTTCGTTTATTTCAGAGAGGGATGCTTCTCTGAATTCGGGCGATAAAGGTTTGCCTGAACCGGGATTAAATCCATAGAAGATTTCACCCTTCGATTGCACATGGCGATATCCGATGATTTGTGAAGGCAGGACTTCCATTAGGCGACAGTATTTTTAAGCTCACCGATGTGATCAATACGAATAACAATGACATCCCCGCTATGAAGCGTAAAATCGTTTGGCGGAACAAGGCAGGTGCCTGTCATTAGTAAACAGCCAAAAGGGAAAGTACATTCCCGAAATAAAAATTCTACCAATTCAGTATGTCCCCTTTTCATTTTACTGATGGCCGTTTCGTCGGCATACATAGTTGTACCTCCTCTTGTAATCTGCATATTGATTTTTGTTTCAGGAGAAATAGGCACAGCT
>DASSGT010000046.1:0-3205 GCA_035693345.1 Puia sp.
GTAGACTGGCTGACATATACAGGAATCTGATATTTCGCTACCAACTGGTTAGCGCCTAATATATGGTCACTATGTTCATGGGAAATAAAAATGGCTTTCACACGGCTCATATTCAGTCCCAGCCTTTTCATCCTGATTTCCGTTTCGCGGCAGGATAATCCGGCGTCAACAAAAATGGCCTCATCCCCATTACCGATATAATAGCAGTTTCCGTTACTTCCTGAATTCAGAGAGGCGATGAATAGGGACATAATCAGCTACGAAATTAACAGTCCCAGGCTAATTAAAGAGAGGTTGGGGAAAGAAAAAAAGGTTGTTTGCGATTATTTTTTTAGGAAATACGACATGAATCCGAAAGTCACCCCAATCTGTCCTAACCAGAATATGAAGACCCATTTAATGATTTCTGCTTTTGTATTGGCTAAATCCACTTTTGTCGCTAAGAGTTCTGATTTATTGTTGACCTCATCCCTGATCTTCTCTTCTATATATGAAGTAAGATTTTCTGCCGCTTCTCTGCCCAATTTAGCAGTCAGTATATCATACAATTTTGTGATAGAAATTGTCATTTTCTAAAACTATTCAAAACAAAAATAATAATTTTTAAGATAATTGCTATACAACTAAGTGGCATGAATAATTAGAATCGGTTAATTCCCGTATACAATAAACTTTTCGGGATCCAGTTCTTTATTTCCTTTCAGGACAAAAAATATGATTGACTTGTAATCGTTGGGAATCAATTTTCTTTGTCCAATCAAGTCTCCTTTGCTTACCACTTCACCGGGATTTACTGTTACGCTGTCCATCTGTGCGTAAGCATAACTTGTGTCGTTTTGCATGATCACCATGGCCCAGTCAGCACCTGTTTTAAATACATTTTGCACCCTGCCGTCTGAGCAGGATCTCACATTAAAATCGGTGGAAGGCTGTATGAATATTCCCCGGTGTGCAGGGGGATTTTTTTCTTTTAATGTCAAAATTCTTCCCTGATTGATAGGAAGGCGCATGGTATCAACAGAGCAATGGATGAAAAAGGCAAAAAAAATAATTCCCTGTACCATGCATAAAAATAATAAAAAAAGGCCGCCCAAATTTCTTTGAACAGCCTCATCGTTAACCACCAGGTCGTTTATTGTTCTGAAACCGGCAACGGGAACAGACTCCAGACATTATCTCCTGGACGATCAATGGGTAATGTGTTCAGCATATTGTAACGCCTGACATCGATCCAGCGATGACCTTCCATATAAAGAGAATATCTTCTTTCGTATAACATTTCGTTGATCAGGGCAGAGCTTGTCATAGCACCTGAATAGTCAGGCAGACCATGTTTTTCCCGTATCACGTTCAATGCTTTCACCGCTTCTGTAAAATTATTTGTCTGAATATTTGCTTCTGCATAAATCAGGATCAGCTCTTCATTCCGGACAATTGGCATCGGCGCGGTACTGGAAGTATATACCCATACATCGCGGTCGCTGCTCAGGTTATTGAGTGACGCAACCGGTCTTAATGTGGCTTTGGAAATCCGGTCATCGTTTGGCAGGATATCCTGAGCATAAGAAGGATGCGCCAGGCGTACTTCACCGGTTTGCCTTTGTGGTATAAAAGCAGGATTCAACTGATCGCCGGATCCGGTTCCAAATACATCGAAAACGCCGAGGTTAAAATCACCTGCGAGGCTGAAGAAAGATTGATTTAATGCAGTTAATGCATCGGTCCAATCCTGGCGGTATACCTGCACTCTTGCTGACAGAGCGCGATTGAATTGTATTAATCCCGCATTGTCTGAAAATCCGCTAAAGCCGGAAGAAAGAGGAAAAATAACAGTTCCTGCAGCCAGGGACGTTTTACCTGAATCGAGCAAAGCCTGGATGGCATCCAGTGAAGGATTTAATCCGATAATCGGGCCGAGGGCCGCCGGATTGCTTACATCAATGCGGATACCATTTGAGTCAGTTTGATTTAAACACAACAGAAGCTGATATGCTTTGATCGTTTGTGCAAAACCAATATAACCGGATCTCTGTTCTGCGGTAATCAATGTTGAATTGGTGGCAGCCTGTATCAGTGTATTGCAATTCTTTATCACGCGATATCTGGAGGCCCAGGTATTGGTGATATAAAAATTACTATTGCTGAGTACCGAATTGTCTGCGCCCAGCAGATCCGTTACATATCGGGGTTCGGAGGCGGAGAAACGATAGTTTTCTCTTCCTATTGTTCCCACGTCATCCAGATACAGGGCCATATTTGTACGCATACCGGACTCAGAGCCGGTCACGAGATTATTCAGATCACTCGATGATGAGTTTGATAAAAAACTTTCATACGTCGGGCTGTTCAGGTTTCCATAATCCTTCTGGCAGGAGATGAACAATGTGCTCGAGGTGATGACTAGCAGGCTATTTAAAATATTTTTTTTCATAATAATTGATCTAATGGGTTTAAAAATCCAGTGAAATGTGAAAATCAGCACGCTTGGTTGCAGGATAAGGATCCACATCCACACCACTGGAGAAACCTGTTCCGAAATTTGAAACTTCAGGATCGTAAGAGGCATATTTTGTCCAGACAAAAAAGTTCGTCATGGACACACCCACGCGAAGCCCTTTTAAGAAAGCATCACGGGAAGTAGCGAATGAATAATAAAGACCGATTTCACGCAGTTTCAGGTAGCTGGAATTTTGTACAAATTCCTGCGCACTCACACCGATCTGGCTGATCCGGTAGGCTCCGTTTGGTACACCTTTCTGAAGGGTTTGTGCATCCCAGTCTGCACTGGTTCCGCCAAAATCATTTTCAAGATTCGTCAGATTTACGTTTTGTCCGCCGTTTTTCCAATGCAGGAGGAAACGCAAACTGATCTTATTCTGGAAAGTAATTTCGTTGTAGGTATTCATCTGGAAAGTCGGCTCGGCGTCACCCCATTTCACAATGCCGGTAGGGGAGAGACCGAGGATCTGTGTGGCAGATGCGCCCTGTTGAATCTGGTAAGTTCCCAATACATATCCAAATGAACCCTGAGGTGTTGGATTTGTGATCAGGCGGGTAACCAGCGAACGGTTGAACCAGAAATTAAAGGTTGTATTCCATGTTATATTTCTGTTCTGAACGGGCCTTGCATTCAAGCTCAGTTCCACTCCCGTATTCTGCAAATCCCCCGCGTTTACCCAGCTGGTTGTAAATCCTGAAGAGGATG
>DASSGT010000047.1:0-3908 GCA_035693345.1 Puia sp.
ATGTGATAAACGTGGAATGGTGGATGCGTGAAATTGAAAAACGGATTTTTGGAACCGGTTGCTATTTTTTTGTGTATTGAATGTCCATCCCTTTAAACTCCTGGCCCTTTTCGGTGAAATACATTTCCAATTCCTGATGCGTATCGTCCACAAACTTCCATACCTCCCGGGTGGGTATATCCTTTCCGGTTAACGGATCTGTACTTTTTCCGGTGAAGGTTATAGTTTTTGCATTTGCATCCCAGTTGCCTTCCATATAAATAATTCCGGTTCCCATATTATCAATCCAGCTGCTCACAAATATTTTTTTTGCATTATCATAACCTGTGGTTCCAATGCCTTCGAAGGGCATCCCCATCATATTCCCCTTATGCAGACCCTGAAGATACCTTCCTCCGAGAATCATTTCATTACTGGTCTCCATGGTGGATGTTGTTGGTGGGGCGCCGGGATGCATCCACATCGTTACATTTGCGCTCCAGGCTCCGGCGGATTTCGCCATCATTTGCTGAATGGGACCGGGATTCATATAATCCGCAAACGCCTTCATATCTTCCTGCGACTGACCGGAAAGATTACCGGAGATCAATACTCCGGCAAGCAGAATAAAAAGGAGATTTATTTTTTTCATAAATAAAATTTTAGAATTAAAAGTTAAGAAATATTCAGGCCCACACAAAAAATCACACGTATTTTTAGTTGATGGAATATTGTTTATTGGGGAAGTCAGATTTGAATATCAGTCGCATCGGGTTTGGATGTATGTCCCTGGATCCTTCGTATCCTGACGCGGAAAATATCTTAAATATGGCGATGGATGGAGGAATAAATTATTTTGATACAGCAGATATGTATCATAAGGGAGAGAATGAAGTGATGCTGGGAAAAGCTCTCCGAAACAAAAGGAAAGGTTTGATAATTGCCACAAAAGTCGGAAACCAATGGAGAAAGGACGGATCCGGCTGGGATTGGAATCCTTCAAAAAAATACATTCTGACATCCATTGATCAGAGTCTTCACAGATTACAAACGGATTACATCGATTTATATCAGCTGCACGGAGGTACAATAGAAGATCCCATTGATGACGTGATCGAAGCATTTGAGATTCTACAGTCAGCTGGTAAAATTCGCTATTATGGCATCTCGTCTATTCGTCCAAATGTGATCAGAGAGTATGTCAAACGATCTTCCATCGTGAGTGTCATGATGCAGTACAGTCTGCTTGACCGCCGGCCTGAAGAAGAAATGTTTTCTTTATTAAAAGAAAACCGGATCGGAGTACTGGCAAGGGGTACTGTTGCTAAAGGGCTTTTGATTTCAAAGCCGGCAGAACATTATCTGAATTATTCCGCCGAACAGGTTCTAAAGGCGGCAGCAACCGTTAAACTGGTTTCCGGCAACAGTTCTAATCCATTGGAAACCTCTGTTCATTTTGTTTTAAAAAATCCGGCTGTTTCTTCAGCTGTTATCGGCATTCGGACAGAAACTCAATTGAAAGAGGCACTGGCCATCCGACCTGCCAATTTATTGGACGAAGAAAAATTTGAGATATTACGAAATGTGCTGCCTGCAAATAAATATATCGATCACCGGTAATTATTTGTTGTTGAGAACGGAATCATAGATGTCAACGATTGTCTTCCCGATTACTTCATATGAAAATTGTCCCATGGCTTCACGACTTATTTGTCTGCGATCATATTTATTATAATGATCAATCATTTCTTTCATCGCATCCCGTAATTCAGTTTCATTTCCAGCATTTATTAATATTCCATTTTCCATCCCGATAATTTCCGGAATACCTCCGACCCGGGTTGCTATAACGGGTATCCCGCTGCAAAGGGCTTCGAGAATGGCACAGGGCATATTCTCATAAAAGCTGAACATGACAAGGGCTGACGATTTTCTGAGTTCGGCGGCCACCTGCCCATATTGGATCTCTCCAGTGCAAATGAGCCGATCCGGTCCGAGACCACTTGTTCTTATCAATTCAGTCAGTGAACGATTCAGTGGTCCAACCAATTCAAGTTCCACTCGAATATTTTGTTTTAATAATTCGATAAATGCCTGTATGATACCTTCCGGATTTTTCGGGTATTGCAAAGACGAAATGTGAATGAATCTAAAAATGGCCGGCGGTGCATTGTCAGCAGGATAAAATAAATCTGTGTTTACAACATTGGGGATTTTCTGAAATGAAACAGGACTCCAGTGCATAGATATCTCTTTCCCCAGGTTTTCACTGACCGGAAGCAAACGAGCCGCATTCTTTATGATTAGTCGTGTTGTCAAACGGGTCAGGAAAGATTTTTTATATAAGCTGTCTACGGAAATAGGATAATATCCCGACCAGTGTTCTGTAAGTACATAGGGAATCCCGTACCGCCACTTCATATAGAGTGCAATCAGGCCTGCTTTCATGGCAACCTGCACATGGATCAAATCAGGCAGTTCCCCATTCCTTCGAAGTTGCTTTATGAAATCCAGGTTACGACGGAGATATGTTCTCAGGGATCTGAATCTTGCTAAAATGGAACGGTCATCACCGGTTGACGAATAATATAAGATATGCTCTTCCAGATTTTGACTGAGGTTGTGAACATCGGAATAGTTGTTTTCTTCCGAAGGGAATTTCCGTTGATTTTTTACGACATACAATATTTTCAACGGCTGACGGGTGGCAACTGCTTCTGCTTCGCGTTTTATAAAATCACCATGAAAGGGATCTGTCGAATTCGGATACCAGCTCGTCAGCCATAGAATCTTCTTCATTTTGCTATTATATTGACTACCTAATTCAAGAGCGAAATATATTTCAATTCCCGCTGAATTCAAGTACTTATTTCCGATCATTGCGTCGTAAAGGTTATCAATATATGGATTCAGATTATTTTTATGAGGCATTTGACAAATCACATTATTCCAAATTCAATGAACTTTATCAAAACGCGTTCAAAAAATTCATGTCTTTTGATAATTTCTGTAAACGATTTAATACGAAAACCAGGGGTTTCGAATTTATTGGGTTTATTGCTGTTCATCGCTTAACTGGAAAGCCAGCGGCATTTTATGGTGTTTTTCCCTTGAAAATATTGATGGGCAATTTAAAGCTACTTGCAGCGGTATCAGGAGATACCATGACACACAGTAAACACCGTAAAAAAGGTCTATTTGTTACTCTTGCAAAAATGACTTACGAAAAGTGTAAAATATCGGGCATTCACATGATATATGGCTTCCCAAACAACCAATCTTATCACGGACTTGTTAATAGTCTTGGTTGGAGTCATGTAAATGACTTAATAGAATGGAATCTGTCATTTCGTTTTAAGATTTCGCCCATTCACAAAATCATAAAGTATATCCCCTCGCTTCGTCCATTATTTAACGCATATGCATTTCGATTGCTAAAAAAATATATTGTCAGCAATATTACCTCCTTTAACAATCATCAATCAAAAAAATACAGTGTTGTTTGCCGCGATTTGGATTATATATCTTATAAGGATAGTGAAGAATGTATATTTATACAGATAGAAAACGTGATTGTCTGGATCAGATTATCAACCTTTCTTTGGGTAGGTGATTTCAGTGATTTGGAGCAAGTGAACAATTCAGTCATGAGTCAACTGAAGCGGCTTGCCAGGCTTTTAGGATACAATACTATAAGGTTCCATATTAACCAAGAAATTGTTTTACCAACTGCAATGAGAGAATTTAAAGTTGGTAAATCCATTCCAACCTGCATATTGTATCTCGGAAATGAAAAGCCGAACTCCGAATTTCTTTTTACTCCAGCTGACTTTGATACATGGTAAAATTAAAAAATGTATTATGACTGCTGCAAAGCTAAAAATTGGTTTTCTAATAAATGAAGTAAATGAATTACCTGCGTGGGAATA
>DASSGT010000048.1:0-4377 GCA_035693345.1 Puia sp.
TGAAAAGCGATTCCGAGAAAACTCTTCAGCATGATATTTTTACCCCTCAGGTCTACTTCAATGGTTCCTTCGGAAAAACCGGCACCGGTCAGCCAATAATAACCCTGGCAGCTGACTGCCGGAATTGTTGTTGTATCGACAACGGCGATTCTGAAACCCGGCTTTGCGGGTTCCAGTAAATGATGTCTTACGCGGGCTGGCAGATCGTACACCTGCACTTTCTGACCAAAACTTTGCAAAGTACTTAGACTGATCATACATATGATGACCGATTGTATTATTTTTTTCATAGTAGACGAATCTTCTAAGGGAGTGCCAAATTCAAATGCACCGGATTTTCAACCCTTTATAAAATCGGCGTCCGTGCTACTGTCCGTTTTTGATACGGCACTGTTCGAAACAAAGATCGGATGCACGCCAGGTGAGAAAACAAAACCATTGGTACGATTACAGAAGGGAGCCAGTTATATGGAAAGTGGAAGATGGCGATATTAGGCTGGTCAAAAGCCAGTTTTTGTATAGGTGAAGGGGTTGATAATACAGCCCTTGCAATGATGTTCAGTAAAAGGCCAAGGCATATAAAATTCCAGCATAATAAAATGATCCTGTTGAATGATTTTTTTACATAACCATAGTAGTAAATGACCGGCGCAGTAATTCCTGATATGATATCATAATTTCCGCCGGCGAATGTCATAATTTCCGGCACCTGATGATCCATGTACAAAAGGTATAAAACTATTTCAATGGGTATCCTTATTACATGCAACCGGGTTAAGGTTCCGGGATCTAACCGGTCCATGAAACGCTGACCACCCGTGGTTGTAAATAATATGATAATGGTAAAAACAGCAGGCAAGAGCAGAAGCAGGATAGGAGGAGGAAATTTGTGTGCTTTTATATAATAACCCGTTAATCCCAGGAGGCCCTGCAACAGGGTCCAGATCAAAATAATCCGAAAGACTGCAGATGATTTTCCAAATGCTTTATGAAATCCTGCAATGGCGATTGCCGTTGTAACCGTAAATAGAATCGTAGTGATCAGTCTGAGATTTTCCATACCTCTGATTTGAATACAAAATAAGCAAGGAAAAATCGCTGATTCCTTAGCAATTGGCAAGAAATCATTTTTTTGAAAAATCCCTTCTGATCCTGCTCAGGGATGTATCAGTGATACCCAGATAAGTGGCAATATTTTTTAGAGGAGCGTAGACAAATATTTCCGGATGTGAATTCAGAAGGTGTGCATATCGTTCTTCTGCGGTTTCAGTGATCATCGAAAGCATTCGGATTTTCAGGGAGCTGAATCCGCGTACGAGGATATGCCTTCCGAATTCCCTGAATTCCGGCGAAGCGTGAAAGAGATTATTGAGTTCCCTGTATGTAATGTACCAGCCACTGCCATCTGTTAGTGCCTGAATATTTTCTTTTGAAGCCGTTCGGTTGAAAAAGGAGGATATTTCAAAAACTACCTGGTTGCCAGTAGAAAAATTGGTTGTGATGTCATTGCCTTCTGTATCGAATGCGAAAGAACGCATACATCCGTTTTCAAGAAACAGATATTCATCAGATATCCTGCCTTCCTGAAGAAAAAAATCATTTTTGTTAAACCGCTTCAGGTTAAAATGATCAGCAAACTCCTCCGCCCTTTCCATACCAACCAGGTTTGTGGCCCTGAAAAACTGAATAAGCTTTTCTTTTGAAGCACTCATTGTTGTCGGTTGACGGTTGGCGTATTTCGTTGACCTTTGACCTGGTTCGAAAATTTAGCGGTAATCGGCCAGTTTATAAGAAACTTTTAATGTGTAAATAGACTTCACATTTTTACCGTTATTGGATGCGGGTACAAATTCGGGTGCAAATAATTTTGCGACACGCAAGGCATCCTTATCCATATCCATTTCGATATTATTTCCGGTTTTATACCCTGTTACATTTCCAGTTTCATCTATATACACCCGTATTTCCACCTTGCCCGGATCCCTTGCGGGTACGGACTCTTCATGAAATTTCAGATTATTCACAAGAAAATTATTCCATTGTGACTGGGAGGCCAGCCAGAGTGCGGGTTTTGTAGGCATTTTTTTTACCCATTTGCCATCATCACCCAAATAAGCATAGGAGCCATTTTCAGTGTTTTGAATCAAATAGGTTGGCGTGGAAGTTCTAAAGTTATAAGTCCAGGAAAGTACACCATCGATATTATAGAATTCCCAAATGCCCGTTTTTACTCCGTCATTATAAAAGTGGCGGGCCAGCAATGCTTTGTTACTGCCATAATAATTCCAGACACCATCTTTTTTGCCATTTTTCATGGCGTTTTGAGAAAAACTGAATTGTTGCATTATCATCAACAGGATGATCAGGAGGAGTTGCTTCATTTTCATATCATTGATATTAATGATTTTTGTAAAATCGGACTGTTGAACATTTATGGAGTGCTTTTGTAAGTATGTATTTTTTTGATATCCGATTCCGTCGCCGGAAAAATGCTCACTGCGGCTCCGCCACCTTTGGCCAATTCAATTCTCAATTTTGTGTTGCGGTCAACAATAAACTGTTCGATCGTATACGCTTCAGGGTTTTCTTTCCAGTCTGCATTCGAAGCATCCCGGTAGATCGTTGCCAGGTATTTATTTCCCTTATCGAGAAATGAAAGCGGCAGATCTGCGGCACGGTTGTTTTCATCCGTAATAGCGCCCAGGAACCATTTGGGAGATCCTTTCTCTTTCCTTGCGACATAAATATAATCACCCGGTTCCGCAGCAATAATACGGGTATCTTCCCAATCGGTCGTCACATCTTTTATAAATTGAAAGGCGTCTTTGTGTTTTTCATAATTTTCCGGAAGGTCGGCAACCATTTGCAGGGGGCTATACATTGTAACATACAAGGCCAGTTGTTTGCAGAGGGTTGAATGCATCTGCCGCTCCGGCGCTCCGGCATTATATCCTTTCATTTTGAATATTCCCGGCGTATAGTCCATCGGTCCGCCCATCAGCCGGGTAAAGGGGAGTATGGTTTCATGCTCCGGGGGACTGCCATTACTGAATGCATTGTATTCATTTCCCCTGGCAGCTTCCGAGGCCATCCAATTGGGCCACGTGCGTTGAAGTCCCGTAGGGCGCACCGGTTCATGTGAATCCAGCATGACCTGGTGCTCAGCCGCCTTTTGCGCCACGCGCAGGTAGTGGTCAATCATCCACTGTCCGTCGTGGTGTTCGCCGCGTGGTATGATTCTCCCTACATAACCTGTTTTTACAGAAGTATAACCGTATTGGTTCATAAACCGGAACGCCGCATCCATCTGGCGTTCATAATCAGTTGCTGAACCTGAGGTTTCATTGTGCATAATAAGGTGCACATTTTTAGAAGCCGCATAGCGGGTCAGTTCAGTCACGTCAAAATCGGGATAGGGCTTTGTGAAATTAAAAACCAGCTCTTTCCAGTTCCCAAACCAGTCTTCCCAGCCAGTATTCCATCCTTCAACTAATACGCCTTGTATGTTATTGGCGGCGGCAAAATCGATATACCGTTTGACATTGGCGGTGTTCGCACCGTGCCTGCCATTTGGAATTGGCTTTCCGGCTGCGTCCATACTATCCGGGAAATCCGAGTAATTCCATGTGCTCTTACCGGTTTGCATTTCCCACCATACACCGGCAAATTTCATAGGTTTGATCCAGGATGTATTTGATATTGCAGAAGGCTCATTGAGGTTCAGGATCATTTTCGAAGAAAGTATATCCGCAGCCTGATCGCTTACGATAATTGTTCTCCATGGGGTTTTAAAGGGAGCGTGGAGGTATGCTTTGTTTCCGTACGCGTCCGGCACCAGACTGGCAGTCAGAGAATACGTTTTTGTGTTTACATGCAGCTGCATGGCAGCATAGTTTACCAGGGCTGCCTCATGAATATTGAGGTATAATCCATTGCCGGTTTTCATCATCAGGGGCGTTTGAACCGCATAGGGATCCGGGGCCACGCGGACAGCGATATCCGTAGCGGATGCAACCATTTTACGGTTGTCGATCTCGCTGACCAGGGAAGTCGTATACAGGTATTCGTTGCTATCGAAATCGCCCGGGATCCAGAATGTTTTATTATTCCCCGTCAGGTTAAATTGCGTTAATTCATCGGTAACAATAAAGTATTTCAATCCGGTCTGCAGCGGGAATTCATAACGAAAGCCCACGCCATCTTCAAAAACCCTGAATATCAGGTTAAGGCGAATACGAGGAGCATGACCGGATTGCAAACGGATAGTCAGTTCCTCATAATGGTTTCTTACATCTTTTGTTTCGCCCCAGACGGTCTGCCATGTCTGATCAAAGGATTTTTTTTCTGTCCCCGTCAGCTGGAAACCAGTATAGAAAA
>DASSGT010000049.1:0-2247 GCA_035693345.1 Puia sp.
ATTATCCTCCTGGTTTTCATTGCTCTCAGCATCGGACTGCTGGTGAGTTTTATGGGTAACTTATCCACCTATGAAACCATCGCGTCCGCAAAACAAAAAGATGGGAAGAAAGTGACCATCATCGCCAAGCTCGACAATAGCATGCCGATGGAATACAATGCCATAAAAGATCCCAACTATTTCAGTTTTTATATTGTAGATACACTGGGCTCGAAAGCAAAAGTTGTTTACCACTACGGAAAACCGTATGACATGGAAAAGGCTGAACGAATCGTGCTCAAAGGGAAAATGAACGGGGACGTTTTTGAAATAACACAAAAAGACGGAATCCTTATCAAATGCCCCTCCAAATACAAAGACGATCCGGAAGCTGCGAAAAAGAGCCTTAGTAAAACCCAAGAGTAATTATGGAGTATGTTGGTGAACATTTGATGCCGGGTAAACTGGGTCAGTTCTTTGTGGTACTCTCTTTTGCCGGATCACTGGTAGCCACTATTTCGTATTTCAAATCTGCCAATGCAAAAATCCCTGCTGAATCGGCATCCTGGAAAAGGATGGCCCGGTTTGCCTTCCTGCTGAACGCAGTGTCTGTCTTTATCGTCTTTGCGACCATATTCTATATCATTCGTCAGCATTATTTCGAATACAATTTTGCCTGGGAACATTCCAGCAAAAACCTGGATCCGAAATATATGCTGAGTTGTATATGGGAGGCACAGGAGGGAAGTTTTCTGTTGTGGATGATGTGGAATGCTGTGCTGGGAACTATTTTGATGTTTCGTGTGCCGAAGTGGGAAGCACCCATGCTCGCGATTGTCAGTTTTGCACAGTTCTTTCTGACCACGATGATTCTGGGAGTTTATGTGTTCTCATTCCAGATCGGTCACAGTCCGTTCATGCTGGTCAGACAATTATTTCAGGAAGCTCCGATTTTTCAGCGGGCCGATTATTTGTCGATTCCACAGATGCAGGATGGGCAAAGTCTCAATGCCCTGCTGCAGAATTACTGGATGGTTATCCATCCGCCAATACTGTTTCTCGGATTTTCATCCACACTCATACCTTTTGCTTTTGCTATAACCGGGTTGTGGAAAAAAGAGTATGGATCCTGGACAAAAACCGCTTTGCCCTGGACCCTCTTCAGTTGCTGTGTATTAGGTACCGGTATTATGATGGGTGCGGCCTGGGCCTATGAGTCCCTGACGTTTGGAGGTTATTGGGCCTGGGATCCGGTAGAAAATGCCTCACTGGTACCCTGGCTGGTATTGCTTGCAGGGATGCATACCCAGGTGGTTTATAATGCCACGGGTCACTCGCTTCGTACGACCTATTTTTTCCTGATACTTGGTTTTTCACTGATTTTATATTCCACTTTTCTTACACGAAGCGGAATTTTGGGTGATACTTCCGTTCATGCATTTGTTGGTTCAGGGCTTGATCTGCAACTAATATTATTCATTGCTGTTTTTCTTATTCCTGCGCTCGTTTTATATTTCTCGCGTTACAGGCAGATCCCGCATGTGGTGAAGGAAGAAAATACATGGTCAAGGGAGTTTTGGATGTTCATCGGTTCTCTGGTGATTTTTTTATCGGCGATTTTTGTCATGATTGCCACATCCCTGCCCGTACTGAATGATATATTCAAAACCAAATGGTCTACCGGTGACGATCCGAAATTTTCCTATAACCGGATCGAGATTTTCATCGCCATTATCCTCGGCCTTCTGACCGCCGTCGTTCAGTATCTGAAATATAAAAATAGTTCGCCGTCACAAGTATTGAAAAAACTATTACCGGTTACTGTCGCAGCATTGATTATTTCAGTTTGTATCAGTGTATTTGGAGAAATACAGTATACCCAATACGGGACAGGATTCCAGGCTGCAATTCACCTGGCTCTATTTGGAGGAATCTATGCCGTTCTGGCAAATGCGACCTATATTTTCGTTTCCATGAAGGGTAAATTTAAAATGGCAGGTGCTTCGGTTGCCCATGCCGGTTTTGGATTGCTGTTGGTGGGCATCCTGATTTCTTCATCCAAAAAAGAAGTGCTCTCACATAATACGACCGGTATCAATATACCCTTTGATCCGAAAACAAAAGAAGATCCGCTCGAAAACCTGACCCTTGTAAAAAATGTCAAAACGGATATGGGTAAGTATTACGCTACTTATCTCAGCAATGATTCCGTGAACAAAGCGGGAAATATCATTTATTTCAAAGTCAATTTCCAGGATAAAAAAACCG
>DASSGT010000050.1:0-6596 GCA_035693345.1 Puia sp.
ATTTTGGATCGTCGCTCGTACAAAGATCAGCTCAATCTTGTCGTTAAAAAAACGATTCACTTAATGTGGCGGGTGGAACATGCAACCGATCTACATCAGCCTTTTTTCTTTTTCGGCTTTATGACTTCGTTATATGCCGACAGGAGTGCTTCGAGAATTATTTCTTTGGATATTTTACTTAGCTCGAAGGTAGTGGCTCCTTTTTCGCCCCATTTATTCGGAACGGGAAAAATGCCGCTTGTCTGCATTTTACAAAATAACCGTTGTTCAACTGGTGTCAAGAAAATATTCGCTGTATTATTTTCCGCCAGATAAGTGGCGAACATGCGCCTTCCTTTCACTTTAAACCCTGTTCTTTCAAAATGGGGAACCTGTTCTGTCCCCGGGAAAGAAAGCGCCCATTCAATAAATAATTTCTCTGAAATCATTATTTCGTCATAATACAGTTCTTTCCTTCGATGCGGAAATGGATCTGACCGCTTTCCAGCAAATGAGATATGCCGGATAAAGGAAGGCTTCGTTCTATTTTACCGGAGAACTTCATATCCGGAACAGATGATTCATACACGATGTCCAGATCATACCATCGGCTGACCTGACGCATGATGGTTTTTACATCCGATTTGTCAAAGTAAAAATAGCCATTTTTCCAGGCGACCACCTGTTGTACATTCGCATCGCCCATCGTCAGTTTACTGTCAGTCCTGCTCAGGCTCGCCTGCCTGCCGGGTTTTAATAAATCCGTTTGATTGTTATAACTGACTTTTACCGATCCTTCCAGAAGTGTTGTCTGAATGGCCGCTTCATCATCATATGCCATGATATTAAAATGCGTTCCCAGCACTTCTACTTCAACCGCTCCCACACGCACATGAAAAGGCTTGTCTTTATTTTTGGCAACTTCAAAATACCCTTCACCAGTCAGTTCAACCTTCCTGTCCTGTCCGCTGAAAGAAGTGGGATACCTGAGCGAAGAAGCGGCATTGAGCCATACTTTGGTACCATCTGACAATACGACCTGGTATTGTGCAGCACGGGGTGTTGAAATCGTGTTGTAACTTGTTTCCGATGAAGCCGCACCATTTATTGTCAAAGGAGTGTACGCCAGCTTTCCACTGTCCAGCTTTATAATTTTTACATTTCCCTGGTTTGTTATAATCCCGTTTTTTGTACTGTCGAGAATGATCACTGATCCATTGGCGAGTGTTAGTATTGCCTGATTTCCTTTCGAATGAATTTCTTCTGGCAGAAGACGGACCTTTTTTTCCTGCCTGACTATTTCCACGGGCGCCTTCCTGTTCAGCAGTAAATAACTTCCGGAAATAATGAGTCCCAAAATGACAATTGCGACGGCTACTTTCTTCCAGCCAATCCTGACAGGCGGCCTAACATCGAAGGGAATGGCCGCAGTCTGCTCCCCCGAATTCACGACCGTGTTGAACACCCGGTCCCAATCCACCTGCTCTGCGGTGGAAGGCAGTCTATCAGCCATGGCTTTATCCCACAGCTCTTTTAAAGGCTCCGAAAGTTTGTTTTTCTCTCCTTCGTCCATTGCTACAAGCCATGTCATCATCTCTTCAAATTCTTCCGCAGAACACTCCTTCCGAAGATATTTTGCAAACAGGAGATCTACGTGTTCATTTACATCCATAGGAATCCGCTTAATATGTTTTAACGCCAGCCGTTCTTTAAAGACCTGTCACAAAGCAATTAGTACTAATTCAAAAGATGATTTCACCGTTCGTTAACCGTGCAAAGTGAGGATTTTTTTGCTATTCTTTTGAAAAATAGCCCATTAAACCTCCTGCAAACAACTAAATATTGAATATATATGTAAAAATTACAGGATGACCCGCCCACTTTCGTCGTCGAAAAAAATGATCTTTTCCCTCAAAAAGCGTATGCCCTTTTTCTTTGCCACTTCGGTTAATTCCAGGGGCAGTCTTCGTACAATCAGCGTCTGCATTCCCAGGGACAGGTAAACAAATTGCTCATTTCCCATATTTTCAAAGGCAATGACTTCCAGTGAACAATCAGGTTGCGGGCGGTATTCGCCATTTTCACAGATACATACATGTTCCGGACGAACACCGATCTGGACAGGCCTGTTCAGGTATGTTTTTAAAATCGCGGCCTGTTCTTCATCCAAAGGCAGACGGAAGGTATTTAATTCATGCACAAAAAACCATGCTGTATCAAATTGTATGGTACCCTTCATAAAATTCATGGTCGGGGATCCGATGAAACCCGCAACAAATTTATTCGCGGGCTTTTCATATAGGTGCAAAGGGGTATCCAGCTGCATTAATTTCCCCCGGTTCAATACGGCAATCCGGTTTCCCAGTGTCATGGCTTCCGTCTGGTCATGTGTTACATAAATCATGGTTGCATTGATTTCCCTGTGTAATTTTTGCAGCTCAATACGCATCTGGCTCCGGAGTTTTGCATCGAGATTGCTCAGTGGTTCATCAAATAGAAATACTTTTGGTCTTCTGATGATGGCCCTTCCGATGGCAACCCTCTGCCTTTGACCTCCCGACAATGATTTTGGTTTTCTATTGAGCTCATCCGTGATCTCCAGCAGACTGGCAGTCTGCATAACCTGTTCCTTTATTTCAGAACGGCTGAAATGCCGCAGTTTCAATCCGAATGCAAGATTGTCGTACACAGTCATGTGCGGATACAAGGCGTAATTTTGAAAAACCATTGAAATATCCCGGTCACGCGGACTGAGGTCGTTGATTTTCTTATTGTCTATCTTCAGTGTGCCCTCACCGATTTCTTCGAGGCCCGCGATCATTCGCAAAAGCGTTGATTTACCACAACCCGATGGGCCGACAATTACCATGAATTCTTTATCGTGTACAGTAAAGGAAATATCATCAATCGCCTTAAGTCCGGGATTCTTTTTTCTTTCGCCGGCGTATCTTTTCGAGATATGTTCCAGAACCACTTCAGCCATAGTATATATTTTTAAGAAAGTTGTTTCGAAAAATATTGTTTGGATATCCTGGTTATACGGCAGGCGAGATCTGACTCGCCAGATGCCAGAATATAATCGTTGCCATAACGGGCTATACCGGTTGTAAAAACAACGTCTTCAATATATAACTGGTGCCCGATATCAGAGGTCAAAGATGCATTCGCTTCCAGTAACGGGATTTTATCTTCTGTATGAATGACATGTAACGGATCGTTTTTTTCAAGCAGAGCCCAGAAAGTCCGGTATATTCCAACATCTCCTTTATTTTCAACTCCATGATAAAATATCAGCCAGCCATGTTCTGTAAGGATGGGTGGTGTACCGCCACCAATTTTGAGATTGGACGGACCTGACCTGCGTGCGCGTAGGAATGGCCTGTCTGCGGGTTTCCAATGTAAGAGATCCGGAGACTGAGCTAAATGGATCGCCGCGCCCGGATGAAATTGTGACGAAGGTGAGCCGGCAAAATAACATTCACCCAATGGTCTTGTCAATGCAAAATAATTTTTGTTGATGCGTCCCTCGAACAGCAGCATATCTTTATTCTGATGATCCAGCACAACACCCAGATTTTTATATTCGAGACCATCATCAGACACATACAACATGGTGGAATGTCTTTCAGAACTAGCGCAACAGGTAGTCATATAATATTTTCCCTCTATTACTGAAATGCGCGGATCTTCAATACCATATTCCTGACTGCTTAATGTTGGAGAAATGATTTTATCGTAGTGAATTTGTTTTACTGATGAACCATCTTCATTCAGTTCAACCGGAAGCAGCCATGACAAAGAAGTCAGGGCATACACGGGGAATCCATAAGTGGTAATTCTAATTTTTCTAGGATCCATGATGTCCGTTTGTTCTATGGGCCACTCATCGATCATATAATCGAGCTCGCTGTCCCATCGTATACTTTTGACTTTATTTCCGGCAACCGGTGTTTTGAGCGCCTCAGCCACCCTGACCATCAAGAGCAGATTGCCGTTTTTTAAACGACAAAGTCCCGGGTTAAAAGCACCCAACACATATGTTTCCTGACGAAGATTTTTTCTCATGGGAGAATAGGAGAGGTCCACATCGTCCGGACTGAATATTAAAATATCAGATTGTATACAGTGATCCATTACTTTTTGTATTTATTCAGTGCCGCTTTGATGGCTGCATCGCCTTCTACTTTTTGCATTGTCAGCAGTGCTTCAATGGTTGACTCAGCGCCGGAATTCAGATTCGCCTGACCACCCTGGGACAAACCATCATAACATACACCCGTTGATTTGTTGTACATGATGACACCGCCATCGTTGGCTCCGAGGAACCAGGCTGCCAGATGACCCGCCATATCTGCATACTTAGCCTGTCCCGTCTGCCTGTATGCTTCCGCCGCAGCAAATACCATGGGTTCAATACCATAAGCAATCTGATCGTAACTGCTTTGTGAAAGGATCTGATCATCTCCTGCACTGTCACTGATAGTAAAAGAAGATTTATATCCGTTTTGCAGCAGCCATGGATAAAAATTGTCCACTTCTTCCATAGCCAGCACTTTGTACTGATTATTTTTCAAAAAATCTCCCGCAATCATTAGTGCGTACGACTGGAGATTACCGTATGCGTGCCAGGTATTTTCCCAGCTTAAAAAAGCATTGTATGGAAAATGCGTTGCGTCTCCCTGTTGCATCAGCGCAATGCCATCGGCCAGTTTGGTGATATAAGAAGTAATGACGGAATCACTATTTGTCTGAGAGTAATTCACCAGTCCGAGGATCATTACGGCAGACTGATCCGTACCGCTGCCTGCCGGCAGCCACTGAGGAACTGTAATGCCCATGACAACTTTTGTTGTTGCAGGCTGACCGGCCAGGTCAACTTTGATCCGGTTAACCAGCAGACTGACCGCAGTATTCATTTTTGTGAAAAGAGGTGCGTTGATATTTTTTATGACGGGCCCCGCTTCCGTTAGTGCCTGCAGAGCCCTCCATGACCACCAGTTTGCATTGTTAACACTGGTTGGTCCGTTTGTGTTGATTGCATTTCCCGACATCAAAAAATTGTAGAAATATCCGTTACCGGATTGCATCTGCACAATAAACTGTAATAAGTTATACAGCTTGTTCTGCATGGCCGTATCGCTCAGAATTTTTCCACTTCTTAAATAAACCAGGGCGGCCCTTGCCACATCATCCACGCAGGCAAACCCCTCACCGTTGGCAGCCACCGGATGATAATCGGGGTATTGCGAATAAATAAAAACACCCGCTGCATTTACATTCCCCGGGAACAAAACCGGAATATATAAATTGTCGAGATGGGCCGTGTTCACCAAACCTGTATCCGGCACAATGACAACCGGTGGAGGTGAAGCCATCGTCTTTTTTGAACAGGCCGCCAGGTTCAGACTGATTACATACAAACCGCACAATACAATCAGGATTCTCTTTTTCATCTCATTCATTTTATAATTTGAATTCACCCAACAGATCATTTAACAGAATCGTTACAAAACCGGTGGCAGAATCTGATACGGCATAGGGAATGATTAACAGATCTCCATGCTGCATAAAACCACAGGTATACACCACATTGGGTACATAACCTTCGCGTTCTGATTCATCCGCCTCAATCAAAGGTTTATCGAGTCTCCCGATAATCTGAGTCGGGTCGAGCAGGTCGAGCAGTATGGCACTGATTACATACTTACGCATGGCACCGACGCCATGGGTAAGCAGCAGCCATCCCTTCTCCGTTCTGAGTGGTGATCCGCAATTTCCCAGTTGCACAAACTCCCAGGTAAAGCGGGGTTCCATGAGGACCTGAAATTTTTCCCAGAAACAGAGGTCATCCGAAAACATGATATTGATATTTTCTCCACCCTGTCGTGAGATCATCGCATATTTTCCATTTATTTTTTCCGGAAATAAAGCCATGCCCTTATCGCTGACAGCGGGGCCATTTAGTGTTCGCACTTTGTATTGTTCAAAATTTTTTGTTTCTATCAGCTGGGTTCTGATCTGTTTTCCATTATAGGCTGTGTATGTTCCGTAATAACAGACTTCGGATGCGTCTTCGAATTTTACAAAACGTACATCTTCCATACCCATGCTTTCGCCGGCTGCAGTCGGAAATATCACCTGTTCATTGATGGGTACCGGCTGTGTACTGTCCAGTTCATAATTCATATCCATGAACTCTTCGAGAATCCGCGCTGAATAAACCATCGTCTGGTCGATACCGGGCGATGACGTTAATATATTTTTTGCCTGTCTTTCGGTAAAAGAATCAGGAAGAATATCGAGTATGGATGTTTTAAAGCCGGGAACGAATCCGGTATATTTCAGAATAAAATTCTTTTCATATCGTGCATCTTCTTTTTTATACAGGAGATTGTGGTATCCGGAAGATGGATCCAGTTTGATGTTGCCCTGCCTGTCAACAGTTCCGGTATGAAATACGATGGAAGAAATATGCCCTTCCCCTGTAGCCCGGAGACTCATGACGAATCGTTTTTCACCCGGGTTCAATTCACTCTGGTCGGGATGAGGAACCACGGACGGGTTAAACAGTGCCGCTGCTTCAATGGAATATTCCTTCGTGAGAAAAGCATCCAGCA
>DASSGT010000051.1:0-4527 GCA_035693345.1 Puia sp.
CCAGGCGTATAAAACACTTATTCATCAGCATCTCGCAGAGATCAATCAATCACTGAAACAATTACAGAAGGAATTTGGATCAAACAAGTTGCATTTTGTTCCATGGCGGGGAGATTTTACGCGGGGTATTTTTGTTAGTTCTCAAGTGAAAATCGACCAGGAATTATCTGCCCTGGTCAAATTATATAAGGATTTTTATGCGGGTCACCCTTTTACAATGATTAGTGAAAAGCCTGTTTTTTTAAAACAGGTCGTCAATACCAATAAATGCATCATCCAACTCGAAAAACAGGATGAAATGCTGGTTATTCATTCTGTCTCTGATAACTTATTGAAAGGCGCGAGCGGACAGGCTGTACAGAATATGAATTTAATGTTTGGTTTAAATGAAACAGAGGGACTAAAGTTTAAAGCAAATTACTTTTAAGCGTAAAGCATAATGCATAAGGCTTAAAGCTTTTAATAATTTAATGAGACGTAAAATTGATTGTATAAATATTTAAACACCTGCCTTAAGCCTCACGCTTCAGGTCTCAAGCTTAAAAAATGAAACTTTTCGATGTATACCCCATAAATGAAATCACCATAACAAGGGCCAAAGGTTCTTATCTCTGGGACGATGCTGGTCAACAGTACCTGGATATGTATGGGGGTCACGCAGTGATTTCGATCGGTCATACCCATCCTCACTTTGTTTCCAGGATTACACAGCAGCTGCATCAGGTTGCCTTTTATTCTAATTCGATTCGCATTCCTCTGCAACAGGAACTGGCTGACAAATTGGGAAAATTATCAGGCAAAGAGGAATATCAGTTGTTTCTGTGCAATTCAGGTGCAGAAGCAAATGAAAATGCAATGAAGCTCGCATCGTTCCATACCGGTCGAAAAAAGATCATTGCATTCAGCAAATCCTTCCATGGAAGAACTTCTCTGGCAGTAGCGGTTACCGACAATCCCGCGATCGTTGCACCTGTTAACCAGACAGCAAACGTCGTTTTTCTTCCGTTCAATGATACAGACTCTCTGAATGAATATTTTGATAATCATGGCCGTGAAGTTGCCGCTGTGATTGTTGAGGGCATACAGGGTGTCGGCGGAATTAATGTAGCTGAAGATTCGTTTCTTAAAAAGATAAGAACTTTATGTACTGATTATGATGCCCTGTTTATTGCGGATGAAGTGCAATGTGGATATGGCAGAACGGGTGAATTTTTCTCAACAGACTTTGCGGGTGTAGACGCAGATATTTACAGTATGGCGAAGGGTATGGGAAACGGGTTTCCCGTAGCCGGTATTCTGATTGCACCGTTTCTAAAGCCCAAATACGGGCTTCTTGGAACTACATTCGGAGGCAACCATCTGGCATGTGCAGCGGCTCTTGCGGTTTTAGAAGTTATCGAAGAAGAAAACCTGATGCAGAATGCGAAATCCACCGGAGAATTTTTGATATCCCGGTTGAAAAAGATAAGAAGTCTTAAGAATGTCCGCGGAAGAGGATTAATGATTGGATTTGATGTGGATGGTCAGTTGAAGGAATTGAAAAAAAATCTTCTTTTTAATCAACAGGTATTTACCGGGGAGGCAAAACCTAATGCCATTCGACTCCTGCCTTCCCTGGCATTGAGAAAAAAAGAAGCGGAGGAATTCCTCGAATCACTGGAAGAAGAAATAAACAAAATGGTGTCATCTCCCAATCTGGTTAATCAGGCATGAAGAATTTTATTTCAACAGCAGACGTTTCCAACATTGATCACCTCGTAGCACAGGCGCTTCAGTATAAAAAAAATCCCTATGTAGACCAAAAACTTGGGCAGGGAAAAAAAATCGGTCTCCTTTTTTTAAATCCCAGTTTACGCACGCGATTCAGCACACAGGTCGCTGCTTTGAATCTGGGGCTGGAACCTCTGGTATTTAATGTGGATAAAGAAGGATGGGCACTGGAATTTGAAGAAGAAGCGATCATGAGCGGAAATACGGTAGAGCATATAAAAGATGCTGCGCCTGTTCTCGGAAAATATTTTGATATCCTTTGTATCCGGACTTTTCCGTCACTAAAGAACAGGGAGGATGATTATAGCGAATTATATATTTCTCAATTTGTAAAATATGCGGGTATACCGGTAGTGAGTCTTGAGAGTGCTACTCTCCATCCCCTGCAAAGCCTGACAGATATTCTCACCATCACTGAGTGTTTACAAAGTAATACGAAAATCGTAAAGCCAAAAATTGTACTTACCTGGGCACCTCATGTAAAGCCTTTGCCTCAATGCGTGGCAAATAGCTTCGCCCAGTGGATCAATGCCTGGGGCAAAGCCGATTTTGTTATAACACATCCTGAGGATTATGACCTGGATACGCGTTTCACAAATGGAGCCCGCATACTGCATAATCAGGATGCAGCGCTTAAGGACGCCGATTTTGTATATGTAAAAAACTGGAGCACATATAAGGACTATGGAAAAATGTATACCAATGATCCGGAGTGGATGTTAACCAACGAGCAATTATTACTTACCAATCAGGCAAAAGTAATGCATTGTCTTCCCGTTAGACGTAATGTGGAATTGAGCGATGAGGTATTGGACGGACCACACAGTATTGTTACACAACAGGCCGGCAACCGTGTATGGGCTGCCCAGGCCGTTCTAAGTGAAATTCTCAAATCCTGATGATGGAAAGTTTATATGTGGTCAAGATCGGAGGAAATATTATTGATGATGAGCAATTGCTTTCCTCTTTTCTGAAAAAATTTGCCGCGATCACGCATAAGAAAATCCTCATACATGGCGGAGGCAAGTTGGCCACCCGTATGGCAGAAAAAATGGGCATTCCTCAACAGATGATCGATGGGCGACGGATAACAGATGAAGAAACCTTAAAAATTGTAACCATGGTATATGCTGGTTACATCAACAAGAATATCGTCACCCGGTTACAGTCACTGCAATGCAATTCACTTGGTATTACGGGCGCTGACGGGAATAGTATTCTTTCACATAAAAGAGAGAAAGCTGGTATAGATTATGGATTCGCAGGTGATATCGATCGGATAAATACATCCTGGTTTATTCAGCTGTTATTAAATGGTCAGACACTAGTAGTTGCGCCGATTACGCACGATGGCAAAGGGCAGTTATTGAATACGAATGCCGATACCATCGCCCAGGAAATCGCAAAAGCATTAAGTTCTTTTTTTGAAGTTGAGCTGATTTACAGCTTTGAAAAACCGGGTGTGTTAAAAGATGTGGAAAATGAAAATTCAGTCATCAAAAAATTACATCTTGGATACTATAACGAATTAAAAGAGACAGAACGAATATTTGCTGGCATGATTCCAAAACTCGACAATGCATTTAAAGCGATTGAAGCCGGAGTACAAAAAGTTGTAATCGGTAAGGGAGAGGAATTGGACATGCTCATAACAGGAAATTCCGGCACAACCATCAGTCATGAATAATACCTCAATTGACAGTCTACAGACGGAAGCCATTGCGTTACTCAAAGAACTGATTGCCACACCTTCTTTCTCCAAGGAAGAAAATGATACTGCCGATCTGCTCTGCGCTTTCTTTGCACGACATGATATTCCTTTTTCCCGGGTAGGAAATAATATTTATGCCCGGAACAAAAATTATCATAGCTCACGGAAGAGTATTTTATTGAATTCGCATCACGATACGGTTCGACCCAACAAAGCCTACAGCATGGATCCCTTTACGCCCCTCGTCAGAGATGGGAAATTATTTGGGCTGGGAAGTAATGATGCCGGTGGATGCCTGGTTAGTCTGGCTGCTGTCTTTCTTTATTATTATAATCATGAAGATCCGAAACATAACATCGTTTTTGCAGCAAGCGCCGAAGAAGAAATCAGTGGAGTAAACGGAATCGAATTGGTATTACCTTATCTCGGACAGATTGACTTTGGAATTGTCGGAGAACCAACGAAACTGGATATGGCTGTTGCAGAAAGGGGGCTGATGGTAATAGACTGTGTGGCTTCCGGCAGGCCGGGGCATGCAGCCCGGAATGAGGGCGAAAATGCCTTATATAAAGCCATTGACGATATTGAATGGATCCGCAATTTCCGGTTCGAAAAACAAAGTGAGCTTCTCGGCGAAACCCGTATGAGTGTGACTGTTATAGATACCGAGAATAAACAGCACAATGTGGTTCCCTCCCAGTGTAAGTATGTTATTGATGTGCGGGTAAATGAATTGTATACTTTTGAGGAAATCCTGGAAGCCCTTAAGAAAAACCTCAGAAGTAGTTTTAAACCCCGAACGACCAGGATGAAATCTACTTCGATTCCACTGGATCATCCGCTGGTTAAATCAGGAATCCGACTGGGCAAAAACTATTATGGTTCACCCACAACGTCCGACAAAGCCCTGATGCCTTTCCCGGCATTAAAAATGGGCCCCGGTGATTCTGCCAGAAGTCATACGGCGGATGAGTATATTTATATAGAGGAGATCAGAGACGGTATTAACACCTACATTAAACTTCTTGACGAGTTTATATAAACCT
>DASSGT010000052.1:0-3402 GCA_035693345.1 Puia sp.
AAAATAAACCGGCCGAATTTCTTTCAGCTGATTCCCTTTACAAATTATTCTGATAGTCTGAATATCACGAGGGGCAATCCCAACCTGGTTCCGGAGTTTACCAATTCAATTGAACTTTCGTACCTGAAAACATTTGTAGGAAATAATACATTCCTTGCTTCCGTATATTATAAAAGGACCGATAATCTGATCACGCGGTATCTTGACACATTTACAAATGCGATCACAAACCAACCAGGTTTTGTAAACACATGGGTAAATGCGAATTACAGTCAGACCGTGGGTGCCGAGCTGACAGCCGTCAATACCATCACGAACTGGTTTGATGTGACCACGAATGTGAATGTTTATAATTCTTATATTGATATTACGAACGTAAATACAACATCACAACCAGCCTTATGGAGCTGGTTTGGTAAAATCAATGCCAATCTTAAATTACCCTGGAAGCTGAAGATGCAGATCACGGGATTTTATCAGTCAAAATCAAACCTGCCGGTAAATTCGGGTGCCGGAACACAGGGAGGTGGGCCAGGTGGCAACGCCGGAGTGCAAAGCGCTTCACAGGGTTATATTTCTGCCTTCTGGGCTGTTGATGCGGCCATCAGCAGAAGTTTTCTTAAAAACGATGCAGCATCCATCAGCGTGTCCATGGCCGATATATTTCACACCCGTTGGACCGATCAGTTTACCGAAAGCCAGTTTTTTTACCAGCAGTTCAACAGGATCAGAGATCCTCAATTGGTGAAAGTTAATTTCACTTATCGATTCGGGAAATTAGATGTCTCTGTTTTCAAAAGAAAAAACATGAATAATTCCGGTGCGCAGGATGCCATGCAGGGAGCGCAATAACAATTGTTAATTGTCAATTATTAATTATTAATTATGATTGTCATTACTGATTAACAACTAACAACTATTCTTCATTTACTACCAGAACTTTATATAGAGGGCTGAAAGCAAAAGTAAAATAACAACAACCAGAGCGGTCGTTTGTGGCTTTAATTTAAACATGGATGAATCAATGGCGAATGCTTTGGCATTTACTTTGGGTCCGGCAAGACTTATCAGCACCATCACCAATACTGTAAAGAAGAAGGAAAGTCCCATCGCAATCAGAAAAGGAATTTCATAGCCACCTTTACCATTTGGGTAAGCTGTGTATAACCATGTATTATTTCCGAAAACAGAAGGTGCCACTTCATTAAAGAAATAGCATAATCCCAATCCGGTTATTACGCCTGCAACAGCTGCAGCCCCGGTAGTTCTTTTCCAAAACATACCCAGAATAAACATGGCAAATACACCCGGACTGATAAATCCGGTATATTTCTGGATATAAGTAAAGCCACCGGCACTGCTGATGCCTAATAAATCTTTCCATGTAAACATAATAGCAATAATCAACGCAACGAGCGCTACAAAACGTCCGGTCCATACCATCTTCTGCTCGGAAGCCTCTTTATTTATATATTTTTTATAAATGTCCAGCGTATAAATAGTGGAGATGCTGTTTATTTTCCCGGCAAGTGAGGCCACGATGGCTGCAGTTAAAGCGGCAATCGAAAGTCCTTTTAATCCTGCCGGCAAAAATCCCAGAACTGCAGAATATGCATCATCCATTTTTTGTAATGGATGCAAATGTCCCTGCTTAACCAGAACATAAGCCGCAATACCCGGGAGCATGACAATCAAAGGCATAATCAATTTAAGAAGTGCAGCAAACAACAGACCGCTGCGGGCAGTATTCAGATCAGCACCCAGCGCCCTTTGTGTGATATACTGGTTGCACCCCCAATAATTCAGATTCACGATCCACTGACCTGCTGCATACATCAGTATACCCGGAAGTATCAGGTATTTGTCTATATCGACCTGCGACGATGCAGCATTGGGTTTATTGAAAATCATCCTAAAATGATCAGGTGCTTCCTGCATCAGAATTGAGAAACCCTGCGTAGCACCATGACCGCCACTCACCTTGTCAAGTGCCATATAGGAAGTTGCCAATCCACCGATGATTAATACGGTTACCTGTATAACATCTGTAAACCCGATTACCTTCATGCCACCGAGTGTGATAACGATAGAAAAAACAGCCAGTGAGATCATTACGATATGCAGATAATCGATATTTCCTTCTTTTGGCAATAGCCCGCTGATGGCTACCGCACCGAGATATAAAATAGAAGTCAGGTTTACAAAAACATAAATGAAAAGCCAGAGAATGGCCATAATCATAGCAACTGTTTCGTTATACCGCGTTTTTAAGAACTGCGGCATGGTATATATCTTGTTTTTCAGATAAATCGGGATAAACCAGACTGCAATGATAATAAGTGAAAGCGCCGCGATCCATTCATATGCGGAAACAGCCACGCCTACAAAGAAGCCATTGCCGCTCATGCCAATAAATTGTTCGGCTGAAATATTCGAAGCGATCAGGCTGGCGCCGATAGCCCACCAGGTAAGTGATCCTTCAGCGAGAAAAAATCCTTTTGAATCGTGTTCTTTACTTTTGCGTTTATGATAAACCCAATATCCATAAGAACCAACCAGGATGAGATAAAGAGTAAATATGAGATAGTCTGAAAAAACCAGTTGATCATTCATAAGTCAGCAGTCGTGTGGTAAAGAAAGGTATCTGTGGAACGTTTAAGTATTCATTTTAAAGTATACTTCGTTCCATCTCAATTCATTTTTAAATTGATAAATATCTGTATTCTTTCCTATTAATACAAACTCAATTCCTGCCATCGTCGCAAAGTCTTCCATGCAATCCACACTCAGGTTCTGACTATAACAAGTGTGATGTGCACCACCGGCGAGTATCCATGCAGTACAAGCTGATTTGAAATCCGGAAGGGGTTTCCAAAGTACACGGGCTACGGGAAGTTTGGGAAGGAGCTGCGGAGGTTCAACGGCCTCTACCGTATTCACGAGCATTCTAAATCGTTCTCCCATATCAATCATCGTCACATTCATTGCTTCTCCTGCGCTTCCGTTAAAAACCAACCGTACCGGATCCTCTTTGCCTCCAATACCCAGCGGATGAATTTCACACGAAGGTTTGTCTGACGAAATGGAAGGACAAATCTCCAGCATATGTGCGCCCAATACCATTTCATTTCCGGGTTCAAAATGATAAGTATAATCTTCCATAAAAGAATTGCCACCTGTAAGTCCCGTTGCCATTGTTTTCATGGCCCGCACCAGCGCAGCTGTTTTCCAGTCACCTTCCGCCGCAAAACCATAACCTGCCTGCATGAGGCGCTGAGCTGCGATGCCAGGCAACTGCTTAAGACCATACAAATCTTCGAATGTTGTTGTGAAACCTTTGAAGTTTCCCGAAGTCAGCATTTTTTTTATTCCGGCTTCAATTCTTGCGGCATCTTTCAATGC
>DASSGT010000053.1:0-2531 GCA_035693345.1 Puia sp.
AGCAATGCTCCCTTTGCCCAGGTTGCAGTTGTATGGGCCAAAGATGAACTGGGTGAAATCAGAGGAATGGTTGTGGAAAGGGGAATGGAAGGTTTTTCGACACCTACAACCCACGGAAAATGGAGCCTCAGGGCGTCAGCTACCGGCGAACTGGTATTTGATAATGTAAAAGTCCCCAAAGCGAATCTGTTTACGGACATCAGGGGACTTAAGGGACCATTGAGCTGTCTGACAAAAGCCCGTTACGGAATTGCCTGGGGATCGGTGGGAGCCGCCATGGATTGTTACGATACCGCATTGAGATATAGTAAAGAAAGGATCCAGTTTGGGAGACCTATTGGTGGTTTTCAGCTTCAGCAGAAAAAACTGGCTGAAATGATTACTGAAATCACAAAGGCGCAATTAATGAATTGGAGGCTGGGTGTATTGATGAATGAGAAAAAAGCAACCCCTGCACAAGTGTCGATGGCAAAAAGGAACGGATGTGAAATTGCAACGAACATCGCGAGAGAAGCCAGGCAAATGCTGGGTGGAATGGGTATTACCGGCGAATATCCTATTATGAGGCATCTCATGAATATGGAAAGTGTACTCACTTACGAAGGCACCCATGATGTGCATTTACTGATCACCGGAATGGATGTAACAGGTTTAAATGCGTTCATGTAAAATGTTGACCGCAGACCGATGTTTGTAAGTGTTACGATCAACGATATCAAATTATAAATAGAGTAAATATTATATCATTCAGTATGAGAATTTTTCTGATCGGTTTTATGGGCTCAGGCAAAACACACTGGGGAACGCGCATCTCAGAGAAATTACAAATTCCATTTTACGATCTGGACGCCGTTATCGTGCATAATGAAGGCATGAACATTTCAGAAATTTTTTTAAACAAGGGCGAAGAATATTTCCGTTACATAGAAAAACAAACACTCGAAGACCTGGTAACCAAAGAAGAAAACTTTGTGTTATCGGCCGGTGGCGGCACTCCCTGTTTTTTCAATAATATTGATTTTATGAAACGTAACGGGAAGGTACTTTGGCTGAATACTTCGCTGGAAGCACTGAATCAGCGTCTTTTGAAAGAAAAAATGTCGCGTCCTCTTTTGAGGGGAATTACGGAATCCGGGTTACGCGCCTATATTATACGCAAGCTCAGTGAGCGAAAAATGTACTACGAACAGGCCGATCTGATGGTTCATGAAGAAACTACAGACCTGGATTCCTTTATAAATATGCTCCGGTAATTCGTGAGACGGTTTCGTAACATCGAAAGACTATTAAAATTACCGAACTCAAAGAACTTTTTACAAATACCCAAACTTCAACATTTTAAATTCAAAATGCATGAATAAACGATTCCTGATTACAGCGGCTGTTTTTGGAGCGCTTGCCGTTGCAGCCGGTGCTTTTTTTGCGCATCTGCTTAGGCAAAAAATGCCTCCGGTAGCCGTTGAAGTGTATGAAACAGCTGTTCGTTATCAATTCTATCATGTATTTGCATTGCTGGCCTGTGGTATGCTTGCGGAAAAATTTGCAGGTAATCAGATCAGAAGGGCAGGCATCTTTTTTACTATTGGAATACTATTATTCAGTGGTTCCCTTTATTCAATTTCGGGCCTCATGACAAATGGAATTCCGGTTCCTTTGATACTGGGTATCCTGACACCTTTGGGTGGGTTGTCATTTATTTTAGGTTGGGTTTTTTTAACGATCGCCATAAGTACGGAAAGGCGTTCTTAACATATCTTTGTCGTCATGGCTCAGCGTTTAAAGTCAAAGAAAAACCGTTCCTCCGGTTCATCGTCCCTGAAAACAGAAAAGGATGCAAAACTCACTGTTTCCCAGGTAATACGGGACGAAAGGACGCATAAAATCACCGGGGCCGTTTTTTTGCTGATATCGATATTTCTATTTATTGCCTTTACTTCCTATCTGTTTACCTGGCGGGAAGATTACGATAAAGTGTATAAGGGGATTTCGATCCTGTTCCCCTCGCAGGATATTAAAGTGGCAAACCTGCTCGGAAACCTGGGTGCCTATATTTCTCACCTCTTCTTTTCTGATGGATTCGGTATTGCCAGTTATTTAATCTGTTCGTTTTTTTTCATTACCGGAATCAATTGGCTATTTGCAAAAAAATATTTTTCAATCCGGCGAAATCTGCGTTACGTTTTAATCGGGTTGGTTTATTTGTCCGCAACGCTCGCATTTATTTTCCGGAACTCTTCATTTCCCTGGGGTGGTGCATTTGGAAATATGATCAGTGACTGGATGGTACGATTCCTTGGAAAAATTGGTACTGCCTGTGTATCATTTGCAGGGGCAATGGCCTACATAATATGGCGGTTCAATCCTGAATTTAAATTGCCGGATAACCCGTCAAAGAACAAGGCGGCATCAGTGATTCCGGAATCCGATCGTGAGGAAGCTGCGGGAGCCTTGCTTTTTATTGAGGAACCCATCACGAAGAATAAGAAAAATAAAATAAAAAATGAGGAAGCTCTTCCGCTGATCATTTCTGT
>DASSGT010000054.1:0-3049 GCA_035693345.1 Puia sp.
AAATCCATTTTGTGTAATTTTTCGAAATGAATTTGAAGAACTCCGTATTGGCCTCCTGTTTCTGTGTCTGAAAAACTTCCTGCATTTCCGGACTATTACTTTTTTCCATCTCAAGTTCCCAGTAGACCAGTTTTCTGTACAGATCCATCCATTCCGTGTAGTCGGGGTTACTGTTCAGTGTCATAAACAATTCCCGGAATTGTTGTTGATAGGCCGTAGTGGTGGTTTCGGCTACGAGCCTTCTGTTATCAATAATTTTTTTCAAACTAAGTAGAACCTGATTCGGGTTCACAGGTTTGATCAGATAATCACTAATTTGTCTTCCGATGGCTTCATCCATCAGATTTTCAGTTTCATTTTTTGTTATCAGCACGACCGGAATCTGTTGATTTGCTTCCTTTATTTTGGCGAGTGTTTCCAATCCGCTGATACCCGGCATGGATTCATCAAGCAGTACAACATCCACCACATTTTCTTTTACAAAATCGATGGCATCCAGCCCGTTGGTCATAGCATTTACCTCATATCCCTTGTTTTGTAAAAAAAGAATATGGGAATGCAGGCTGTCAATTTCATCGTCTACCCACAGAATGGTTCCTAATGGCATGATTTCTTGTTTCGTATTTCTAAAGATAGTTTATCAGTCAGTCATTCCTAAATTTGGTGCCCGGAATGGCTTCTTTTAACAAAATCAAAATGGGCACAGGATCTCAGAAAATTATCAACGACCCCGTATACGGATTTATTACTATTGATCATCCGATGATACTTGAAGTGATCCGGAATCCATTTTATCAGCGTTTGCGCCGGATACAACAAATGGGCTTTGCCAACCTCGTTTATCCGGGTGCTGTTCACACGCGTCTCCACCATTCACTGGGAGCCTATCACCTGATGTGCAATGCGCTGTCCGTGCTCAAAGGAAAAGGAATCGAAATTACCGAAGAAGAAGAACTGGGCGCAAAAATGGCTATCCTGCTGCATGATGTAGGCCATGGTCCTTTTTCTCATGCACTTGAAAATAACCTGATCGAAAACATGGATCATGAATCCATCTCATTAAGGATCATGCAATGGCTGAACCGGGGAATGCAGGGGCAACTAAATACGGCCATTGCTATTTTCACCAATCTCTATCCGAAAAAATTTCTTCACCAGCTGGTTTCCGGACAGCTCGATGTGGACCGGATGGACTATCTCAACCGCGATAGTTTTTTTACTGGCGTTTCCGAAGGGGTGATTGGTTATGACCGGATCATCCATATGCTCACCGTACATCAGGGTGAACTGATGGTACAGGAAAAGGGCATTTATTCGATCGAAAAATTTCTCGTGGCCCGGCGGTTGATGTACTGGCAGGTCTACCTGCACAAAACAGTCGTAAGTGCCGAAAGTATGCTGGAGAAAATCATTCAGCGTGCCAGAGAGAAAATACATTCAGGTGACAAATTAAATTCCGGATCAGAATCCCTGGATTTTTTTCTCTCTCATTCACCTCAGGATTCTTCAGAGTACCTGGAAGCATTTAGCATGATGGACGATAATGATATCCTGAGTGCGTTAAAACATTGGATGAAAGAAACGGATCCGGTGATATCCAACCTGAGTGCAATGCTGATTAACCGGCGATTACTAAAGGCAAAACTTCAGGCTGAGCCCTTTGACAATAACATGCTGGAAAAATATCTGAATGAAGCCGCACCCCTGCTGAATATCTCAAAAAAAGATGCGGGTTATTTTGTTTTTACGGGCGAACACAACAACACGACATACGATCCAACGGACGAAAGAATTAATATTCTTTTCAAAGACGGCACAGTGCGGGATATTTCCCAGGTAGATAATGCCCTGATTCACCGGAGCCTCTCAACAGCAGTTAAAAAATTCTATATTTGTTACGTGACGGGAGAATCATTTAACTGACTATCATACCAAATTTATTTCTATGCAATTTTCTGCCGCTCAGATCGCTGCGTTGATAAATGGTAAGCTGGAAGGTGATCCGGAAGTGCTCGTGAATAATTTTGGGAAAATCGAAGAAGCACAGGCTGGTCAGCTTGCTTTTCTGGCGAATCCAAAATACGAAGAGTATTTGTACAGCACCCGGGCTTCCATCATTATTGTAAACGATACCCAGGTACTGAAGGAAAAAATCAATGCCACGCTGATACTGGTTCCGGACGCCTACCTCGCTTTTGCTTCCCTGCTCGCCAAATATCAGGAAATGATGAACCAGCAGTTAACAGGTATCCAGGAACCCGTATACATTTCCAAAACAGCCTCACTCGGCGAAAATGCCTATATCGGAGCATTTGCTTATATCGGCAACAATGTAAAACTTGGAAAAAATGTAAAAATTTATCCTCAGTCATACATCGGTGACGATGTTTCCATTGGCGACCATTCTGTCATTTATCCCGGGGTTAAAATATATCATCGTTGTGTGATCGGAGAATATGTGACCATTCATGCGGGCTCGGTCATCGGTGCAGATGGGTTTGGATTCGCTCCGCAGTCAGATGGCAGCTTCAAAAAAATTCCACAAATGGGTAATGTGGTCATTGAAGATTATGTGGAAGTCGGTTCAAATGCTACGATCGACCGGGCAACCATTGGTTCAACTATTATTGGAAAAGGCGTGAAGCTGGATAATCTGATCCAGATAGCGCATAATGTGGAAATTGGCAGCAACACAGTCATAGCAGCGCAAAGCGGAGTTTCTGGAAGTACTAAACTTGGAAAGAATGTAATGGTTGGCGGGCAGGTCGGTATAGTGGGTCATATCCAGATAGCGGATGGCAGTAAAATCAATGCGCAAAGTGGTGTAACCAAATCCCTGAAAACGCCCAATAGTGCGGTTACCGGAAGTCCGGCATTTGATTATACAAGTGCCCTGCGTGCCCAGGCTGCCGCCCGTAAACTTCCTGAATTTGAAAAAAGAATTATCGAACTGGAAAAACTCATTCAGCAATTTCTGGCAGAAAAAGTCTCTTAAGTTTAAGGCCGAAGGCCGAAGGCTGAAGGCTGAAGGCTGAAGGCGAATGGAAAT
>DASSGT010000055.1:0-6104 GCA_035693345.1 Puia sp.
ATCACAAATGGTGTTACACCCCGCAGATGGATGAAACTGTACAACCCGGAACTTTCTGAATTAATCAGCGCACAAATAGGCGATCGCTGGATTAACCATATGGAGGATGAATTGATACGGCTGGAACCGCTGGCAGATGACCATGCATTTCAGGAAAAATTTTATGAAATAAAAAACACCTGCAAGAATCAACTTTCAAATCATATCAGCCGGATGATGGGCGTTCAGATAAATCCGGCTTCCCTGTTTGATATCATGGTCAAAAGAATACATGAATATAAACGTCAGCAACTGAATGTTTTTCATATCCTTTTTCTCTATAACCAGATTAAGAAAAATCCCAGCGCAGAGATCTTACCCAGGACCTTTATTTTCGGAGGCAAAGCAGCCCCCGGTTATCATATGGCTAAACTGATCATCAAGCTGATCCATTCAGTGGGTGAAGTCGTAAATGACGATAAGGATGTGAACGGGCGGCTGAAAGTGATTTTCTTTCCTGACTTTAATGTAAAGAACAGCGAGTGGATTTACAGGTCCGCGGATCTGTCAGAACAGATATCCACTGCCGGAAAAGAAGCCTCCGGAACCGGTAATATGAAATTCTCCATGAATGGGGCGCTGACAATAGGAACAATGGACGGTGCAAATATTGAAATCATGGAAGCAGCAGGCAGGGAAAACTTTTTCTTATTCGGTTTAACCGTAGAAGAGATTCGGACTATGCGTAATGCAGGTTACAGGCCTTTTGAGCTCTATCAGAATGATCAGGACCTCAGGGAAATCATCGATCGTCTTTTGTCGGGAGAATTTTCCAGAGGCGATAAGAATCTGTTCAAACCACTGATCGATTCTGTGCTGGGGGAAGACACTTACTTTGTACTACAGGATTTCCGGCACTATGTCGAATGTCAGGAAAAAGTTTCCAACGCTTTCCGGGATCGTGCACATTGGACGAAGATGTCGATATTGAACACAGCCAGAATGGGAAAATTTTCTTCAGACCGTTCGATCCGTGAATACAGTGATAAGATCTGGAAAGTAAAACCAACCCTGCAATAAATAGATCTGCTGATGAAAAAATCCATGCTCCGTTTCGATCAGCCTGCTCCGATGGGAAAAGCTTTCCCTCTCGGCAGCACCATACAAAATGGCGGAGTAAACTTTTCTATATTTTGCAGAAACGGCACCGCAGTGGATCTTCTTTTGTTTGATCACGTGGATGACCTGAATCCGGGACGTGAAATTCAACTACACCACACCCTTAATCGAACCTATCATTACTGGCATATTTTTGTAAAGGATCTGAAACCGGGGCAGTTATACGGATATCGCATCTCCGGGCCGTTCCAACCTTCGACCGGGCAATACTTTGATCCTGATAAAATTCTGCTGGACCCCTACGCCAAAGCTGTGGCGGTACCGGCTGATTACCATCGCGGAGAGATGACAGCTATGGGAAAAGCAGCCTGCCCGTCTATGAAAAGTGTTGTAGTGGATTGCTCAACCTATGATTGGGAAGGAGACAAACCATTACGGCGGCCATTTGCAGAAACGATCATTTATGAAATGCATGTGGGTGGATTCACAAAACATCCAAATGCGAACATTGAAATCTCCAAAAGAGGAACCTATGCCGGACTCGTGGAAAAAATACCTTATCTGACGGATCTTGGTATCAACGCAGTTGAATTGCTGCCGGTATATCATTTTGACGAACAGGATGCTCCCGATGGACTGATTAATTATTGGGGCTATGCGCCGGTTTCCCTGTTTGCGCCTCACTCCGGATACAGTTCATCCGATAATCCCCTGGGTGTACTGGATGAATTTCGGGATATGGTAAAAGCCCTGCACACAGCCGGTATCGAAGTAATACTGGATGTTGTATACAATCATACAACAGAAGGAGGAAAGGGAGGACCAACACTGAGTTTCCGCGGAATCGACAATTCGGTATATTATCTTCTGGAAAAAGATTTCTCTTTCTCAAATTATTCTGGCTGCGGAAATACACTGAATGCAAATCAGTCGATCGTGAGAAGACTCATCATCGATAGTCTTCATTATTGGGTTACAGAAATGCATGTGGACGGATTCCGGTTCGATCTCGCTTCTGTTTTATCCAGGGGAGAAGACGGTGTACCCATTGAAAATCCTCCGATACTCTGGGATATCGAATCGGACCCGGTTCTTGCAGGCGTTAAATTGATTGCGGAAGCCTGGGATGCCGCCGGACTGTATCAGGTCGGAGCCTTTATCGGTGACAGCTGGAAAGAATGGAACGGAAAATTCAGGGATGATATCCGCAGGTTTCTCCGGGGAGATGAAGGAGTTTTATCTAATATGGTTACGAGGTTAATCGGAAGCCCGGACATGTATGATCACAAGGAAAGAGAACCCGAACAAAGTATCAATTTTGTGACCTGCCATGACGGATTTACAATGAATGATCTGGTTAGCTACGAATGGAAACACAATGAAAACAACCGGGAGCAAAACAGGGACGGGTCGAACGACAACCTGAGCTGGAATGGCGGAACAGAGGGGGAAACGGATGATCCTTTCATAAATGCCTTACGAAAGAGACAAATCAGGAATTTCTTTCTTCTTACACTTCTTTCGATCGGTACACCCATGATCTGCATGGGAGATGAACTGTGCAGAACCCAACGTGGGAATAACAATGCCTATTGCCAGGATAATGAGATCAGTTGGTTCGACTGGGAACTCCTGCAAAAAAATGGAGAAATTTTTCGATTTGTAAAGTTATTGATTCAGGGTCGTTTGTTACGGGACATGGCAAAACCCCAATTCGCCATGAGCCTTAATCAGCTTTTGAAGAACGCGCAAATCAGATGGCACGGTATTCATCTGGATCAGCCCGACTGGTGTGACCAGTCCCATTCAATCGCGTTTAGTGTGCGATCGTTGGGCGGGGCAATGGAAACTCATTTTATAATCAATGCATACAAGGGACCCCTTGTGTTTGAACTGCCTGTATTGGATTCGGAAAGACAATGGAAGCGATGGATCGACACATCTCTGGAATCGCCGGAAGATATCTGTCATTGGAACGAGGCACTGCCTGTTGAATCGAAGGAATACTTTGTGGGAGCGAATTCGATGGTTGCGCTGATATGTATTCAATGAAGAATTTTATCATCCCGGATGATTTTGAAAAATAATCATCTAAATTGTTCTTTCCTAAAAACCATCACAAATGAAAATTATTCTTGCGCCCGTTGATTTTTCCGACGCATCGATGAATGCTGTTTCGTTTGCAGCAGAGCTTTCAAAAAGATCCTCTGCACGCCTCGTTATCGTGAATATTCTACAAAAGGGAGAAGACGAAAACGAGATAAAAACAAAATTGAAAACTGTCGAATCAGGTTTAAAAAAATCCATAGATGCCGGTTTAAATTGCGAATCATTGCTTGCACACGGAAGCCTGATCACCACTCTAAATAAAATTATATCGGTTCAGCAGCCTGATCTTATTGTGATGGGAACAAAGGGAGCCAGTGGTTTGAAAAAGATTTTAATCGGAAGCAACACCGTGAAACTGATATCAAATACCAGAATACCCGTGCTTGTGATTCCGGAAGTAGCGAGGTTTGAGAGTTTTTTCAATAAGGGAAAGAACAGAATTGTCCTGGCAACGGATCTTGATTTTGTGGAAAACGAAGACGCACTAAAGGTTCTGAAAGAAATCTCCCTTTTCATCATTGAACCAAGATTAAGAGTATTGAGTGTCAGACCGAAGGAAACGAGGCTTGCCAATTCGAAAAGAGAAGAGCGGGATTTCCTGATGTCTTTTTTTACTCCTGAGATCGAAACCGAACGCGTTACGGTTTTTGGTAAGAGCGTGCTCGGTGGAATAAATTTTTATCTGGACCGGAAAAACCAGGATACTGGTCTGCTGGCCATGATAGCCCGGGATTCAGGACATCTTGTTCAAAAACACTATACCAGGGAAATGGCTTCACACACACATCTGCCCCTGTTGGTTCTGCACGATACAAAAGATTGATACGTATAAGGGGCCTTTCCAATGTTACCTTGTAGACTTCAAAATTAATAGTCTATTAATATTGTAGATTAATAGAATACACTTATTTTCGTTTTGAGGGAATCCGAGACCGGATAAATCAGTTCTGTGGAAGCCCCGATCATAAGTGCCATCCGGCTCAGCTCTGAACCTTCCCAAAAAAACAACCAACGCATATGACTACAGAAAAAACGGGAGAGGTAGCCATCAATAAACCCTCCGGTGCATGGCAGGAATTCTGGTCAAAGGAAGATTGGTGGGCGGTCTGGCTTGGACTGGGCATTGTTATCCTGGCCATTGTATTTTACCTTGCCGGTTCCAGTATCTCCTGGATTGCCGTATCTCCGGCCAAATGGTCAACCATATCGCAGCTCACCTCGCAGTTTTCTGCAAACGCGATCCGATATTTCGCATTGCTCGCAGCGTTCCTGATTATGTTCTCCGTAGTGGTGTCATTCATCGGTCAAAAACCCCGCGATTTTATTAAGTCTTTTATTTTCCTGTTTGTATTTTCTACAATCATCTATTTCGCAGGGAACTGGGATCAGGCCAGTCGCTATAACCTGGAGCCACCGCTGGTGGCTCTCGTCTTCGGACTGATTATTTCAAATATCATTGGATTGCCCCGTTGGCTCGATGCAGGATTCCGCGTCGAATTCTATATTAAACTGGGTATCGTCCTGCTCGGCGCCACGCTGCCGTTGACGCTTATTATCTGGGCCGGTCCGATGGCTATCCTGCAGGCTTCCATTGTTTCCATTGTTACTTTTCTGGTCATCTTTTTTACGGCCCGTAGGCTGGGTTTGGATAAGAGGCTGGCTGCCGTGTTGGGGGCCGGCGGCGCTGTCTGCGGTGTATCCGCATCGATAGCAGTGGCAGGTGCCGTTCGTGCCAAAAAAGAACATCCGCCCATCGCCATCAGTCTGGTTGTATTCTGGGCCATCATTTTTATTTTCGCACTGCCGCTTATTTCCCGCACACTTCATCTTTCAACCGGAGCAGGAGGTGCCTGGATCGGGACCTCTGAATTTGCAGACGCCGCCGGCCTTGCTGCGGCACAATCCTATGGAGGTCTGGCTGATAAAAATCTGGGCATCACAGGAACTGCAGATCAGGCACTGGCATCTTATACACTGATTAAAGTGATCGGACGTGATATGTGGATCGGTATCTGGTCCTTTGCACTGGCACTCATAGCGGTCACCGTTTGGGAACGTTCGGAAACAAACTCAAAGGTTCAGGTCGGCCAGATATGGTGGCGCTTTCCCAAATTCATCATCGGGTTTCTCATTGCTTCGATACTTACTACGGTTATTGTGCATGGAAATACACTCGCTGACTATAATAAACTGGTAAAACCTGCCCTCATCGCTCCCATCACATCTTTGCGGACCTGGGCTTTCACTTTTAGTTTTTTAAGTATCGGGCTTACCACGCGGTTCCGCGAACTGGCCAACGCAGGTATTAAACCCTTTGTCGCATTCACCGTCGGAGTGATTGTAAATGTAATTTTAGGATATATACTTTCTGTAATTGTTTTTGGTCATTACTGGTCAAACATTGTGACACACTAACGATGAAAATTTTTAAATCCATTCAACTGAGTAGTTCAGGTCCTGTTTGCCGGGATTGCGCGCATTTCCAAAACGATCCTGGATGTGTTGAAAAAGCTTATCCCGGACTCACGGTGATGAGCTCAGGGTTTGCCTCTGTACGCGACCAGGATGGTTTCTGTAATTATAATCAGCTGTATCTTTCCGCGCGGGACAGTTGTCCGCATTTTACAGCATGTTCCACTATTAAACCCTGGAAATGATATAATGATGGAGATCGCCGAATGTACTAATACCTGCAAAATCTTCCGGTTTGACCTTTATTGAAAAATTGTTTTCTATGAACACGGCCAGGTCAACATAGTCCAGGCTGTCCAGGTTGAGCACCTGCCGGAGATTTTCCTGCGGATTGATCCGTTCTATATCCACTTCAAATTCTTCTGAAAGGATTTCGTTGATTTTATTTATAATGGGTTGAGAATGTTTCATTGAACAAATAATTC
>DASSGT010000056.1:0-8804 GCA_035693345.1 Puia sp.
GGGCATACGGCGGAATTTGCATTTCCTGAAGAAAGACTAACGAGAAGGATTTAACGATGAAGAATCTTTATTTTAGTAAAGCGCAGGCGATCCCGACATGGTCCTCACCTTTAGCTTTGTGCCATACGCTATAAGCTTAAAAACTATATTTGATAAATGAATAACTCTCTGAGTAAACGCGACTCTCTTGTAATATGGCATCCCTATACGCAACATCAGAAAATGGAGGAACCCATCTCTATTACGAAGGGAGAAGGTGCGTTGCTTTTTGATGAGAAAGGCAATACCTATATCGATGCGGTCAGCAGCTGGTGGGTTAATCTGCATGGTCATGGACATCCCTATATTGCAGAAAACATTTATAAACAGGCCCTGGTCCTGGAACATGTCATCTTCACCCATTTTACACACGAGCCTGCCGTCAAACTCGCAGAAAGATTACTGAGTATCCTTCCGGGAAAATTTTCTAAAGTTTTTTATTCGGATAACGGATCAACGGCGGTAGAAGTTTCTTTGAAAATGGCTATCCAATTCTGGAAAAATAAAGGTCAGCCTGGTCGAAATAAAATTCTGGCATTCAATAATGCTTACCACGGTGACACTTTTGGTTCTATGAGTGTAAGCGCCCGCGGACTTTTTACAAATTCCTTTAAGGATTTTTTATTCGAAACCATTTTTATCGATACACCACGGGCCGATAATCTGGAAGAAATAAAATCTTTCATACAGTCCTTTAACGGACAAATCGCCGCCTTTATTTACGAACCTCTGTTACAGGCAGCAGGTGGAATGCGAATGTATGAGGCAAAACATCTGGATGAATTATTGTCCGTGATTCAGGCTGAAAATATTCTTTGTATTGCTGATGAAGTGCTGACTGGATTCGGCAGAACCGGGACCCTGTTTGCAGGTGAATCCTTGAGTCACCCTGCTGATATGATATGTCTGTCAAAAGGTCTTACAGGCGGTGCCATGGCCCTCGGTATTACTGCTTGTAATCAAAACATATTCAATGCATTTTTAAGCACCGACCGAACCAAGACTTTTTACCATGGTCATTCTTTTACAGCCAACCCGCTGGCCTGCACGGCAGGACTAGCAAGCCTTGACTTGCTTGAAAAAACACCCTGCCGTGATCAGATTCAGTGGATCCGACAGCAACACGAAGAATTTGCCCGGAATGAATTATCTGTTACAGGAATGGAACTATTGATAAATATCCGTACTATGGGAACTATTCTGGCGTTTGAACTGAACATTGGTAAACACGAATATATCAATGAGGTAAGCACCATAGTTATGAGCAAAGCGCTTATGCAGGGGATTTACCTGCGTCCATTGGGAAACACAGTGTATGTCATGCCTCCCTATTGCATCACTCCGGAACAACTCAGAAAGGTCTACCAATTCATCCTGTCCATCCCTGATTTTATCAGGAGAAACTAACCGGTACACTGACTTCCACATTGTCCCATTCTATATTCATGGCAGCGGGAGGCAGATCTATCGTAAGTTGTTCAACCGGACTACTCAGCTTTTTTACAGGAACATCAGCGTGCAAAACATCCTTGTCTTTGTATTTATCATAATCGTATGCTCCCCATTGTCCCAGCTGGCTGTTCAGAATAATTGTCCAGCTTTGCTCATTCGGAATGACAAATAATGTATATGTGCCTGCCTTCACCGGTTTACCTGCAAAATTCGCATCTTTTGCAAAAGTGATAGTGGTGGCAGAGTCGGCTCCGCAACGATAGACTTTTCCGTAGGGCACTAAAGAACCGAAAATAACACGGCCTTTTTTATATGGCCGGCCATAGCGAACTGATATGTCCTTTCCGGTTGCTGTCTCGTGCGGACTAACTGGTTTTTCCTGTCCACAGGCCCCCAGGACAATCACTGAAATCATAGATAATAAAAACATTCTTTTCATAACTCTGTTTTTTTTGCTTTTATATTGGTTGAATGAATAAGCAATTCTTTCTAGCGAAATGTATACCAAGTTCTCCACTCTTATACTCTTATTCTCCTATACTTCTTAAGGTTTTTCCAATTCATTTCGCAACTGAACCAGAGATTTCTCCATCAGGGGACCCAGTTGCTTATCATAAAACATACTCGCCAGTTTTTCCCATGGGTACCATTTGACTTTGAAATTAAGGGTCCATATCACAATCGCAGGCCTGTTTTTGGCATCTATTATAAACCTTCCTGTGAACATCTGGTTACCGTGTGTAAAGAGCGTATTGACATGTTCAGGGTCAGCAACCAAAAGCGATATTTCGTTGTCGCCAATCCGCAAATGATCAGCCCATATCGAATCCGGTTTCGTACCTGGAATATTTTTTGAATCCGGAGAATTAACAAATTCATTCCAGCTTTTCCATGTTCGCAGATCCGAAATCATGTTCAGGATCTTATCCTCTGAACTATTGATCTGCACGATACGGGTAACTGAAACGGCAGACGGAAATAGTGCAAAGAGGAAAAGAACAATCAGTGATAAAATAACGATGCTGCCAATTGCAAGTCTCAAAGGAATAAATTTAAAATGGCTATTCCCATTTAAAAGTTTTTATCGCAACCGCATATATAGCGATTCCCCATAAAACGAGAATGCCGATCTGTTTGCCGCAATCCGTGAGGGAAGCACCTTCAAATGCAACATTTCGCATGGCATCATTCAATTGTTTCAGGGGAAGGATTTCACAAAAACCCTGCAGCCATTTCGGGAAAGCCTGGGTTGAAAAAAATGTTCCTCCGAGTAAAAACTGTGGCAGGGTAAATATATTGGCAAAAGGAGGAATCGAACTTTCATTTTTTGCCACACTGCTGATGATAAATCCAAATCCCATAAAAACTACCAGTCCAAGAAAACTTAGAATGAGCATTTCCAACAAAGTGGCCAACCCGTTGATAAGGGTAAAATGAAAGAAAAAATGTCCGGCCAGAATGATCACAACAGAAGTCATCATCTGAAAAAGCGCTCTGCTCAAACCTTCCCCAAAAACAATATTCTTGCGATTGATCGGCGTGGCATAAAATCTTTTTAATACCAGGGTCTGCCGGAGGTTAAAAAATACAAACGCCACTCCAAAGACGGCCGCACTTAATAACGAAAAACCCAACATGCCTGGCAATATGAAATCGATCATCGTATATTCCCTTCCCGGCAATTCCGGCAATTCCTGTACACTAATGATTTTAAACTGATCCGGAATTTTCCTGTCCTCCACCATCATGATGGTTTGAGCCAGTGCCATTTTCAGAATCGGAAACTGGTCAGCGGATGCGGAAGAAGTTTGTGTTTTAATTTTATATTGGGTAAACCCTGCCGGTGACTGGGAAGAATCCAACGAAATTATTGCGGCGATCCTTCCTTTTACCAACTCCTTTTGCATTGACAGGCTGTCTCTCTCATCCTTTATTTTTACTACTCCCGAAGCCTGCAGTGCTCGAATAACATAGTTATTACTATCCGATGAATTTTTCAACGCAATGGAAACGGTTGTTCCCCCACCCCCTATAAAACCAAATACCAAAATAAAAATGAGCGGAAATCCAAGACTGAAAATGACAGCCGACGGACTCCTTAAGATAGCTGTTAAACTGGCCCTTGAGATGGCCAGCATGGCGCGAAACTGACTATAAGGTTGGCTCATATTGTTGTTTACTCTAGGGAATCAGACTGAATTCAAATGGCAGCCTGGCTTGCGGCACTCCTGACATACTTTGATAGTCAGACATAGTTTGATACCATCTTGCTCCCTGTTCTCCCAGATCTTCCCGGATTGTGTTTGCCTTCACCGTCTGCGTATAATTATTCAAAAGCAGATCCAGGAAGTTTTCCGGCTCGGGGTATTCACGTAAGCGGTAGGTTGTTAATTTTGCCATCCGTGCGGCGCAATCCATGGCATCCTGTACGCCGCCGATCCGGTCAACCAGTCCCAGTTCCAGCGCTTTTTCACCGCTCCAGATCCTGCCCTGTCCGATGCTGTCAATATAGGAGATAGTTTTGTTTCTTCCTGAGGCAACGCGTGAAGTGAAATCATGATAAATAGAGTCTACATCGTTCTGGATAAATTTCTTCTGCAGATCTGTCAAAGGCTGAATCATGCTGAGCGCATCCGGTTCCTTTGCCGTATGAACTCCGTCGAAGGTGATGCCCAGTTTATTTTTAAAAAAGCTTTGCGTATTAAACAACATACTGAATACACCGATCGATCCGGTGATCGTCATCGGGTCAGCAAATATACTGTCCGCATTGCATGATAAATAATAACCACCCGAAGCAGAAACATCCCCAAAACTTAATACCACTGGTTTTGCTGCTTTGGCTAGTGTGAGTTCTCTCCAGAGATTCTCGCTTACGAGAGCAGATCCCCCTCCTGAATTAATACGCAGTACAATGGCTTTTACATCATTATCCAGTCTCGCTTTTCGAATGAAGTAACGATAGATATCCTGACCAATCTCTTTCTGACTGTTTTTTCCTCCTACAATATTGCCTTCGGCATAAATGATTACGATCTTGTCTGAACCGGTATTAGCATATTTCGATTTCGCTGATTCATAATATTTTCCAAGTGGAATAAAATTGATACTGGTGATCGAACTGACCTTTAATTTACCTGCAATCTCTTCCATCACCTGATCATTATATTTTTCACCATCCACCAGTTTATACTGAACCGCATCCGATGCGGAATGAATCAATTGCTGATCCACACAACGCCTCAGTGTCGAACTATCCTGATCGCGGGCAACGGCCGTCTGATAAAGCATATGATTAAAAATGTCACCTAAAATTTCGGTCAGCTGCAACCGGTTTGCATCGCTCATCTTATCTGCACGTAAAGGTTCAGTGGCACTTTTGAATTTACCGGCATAAAATATTTCAGGCTGAATTTCAAGTTTGTCCAGGCCCCCTTTTAAATAAGGACTTATACTGGTCAGACCTTTCCATTCCACACCACCTTTTGGATTGCAATAAATCCTGTCAGAAATATTAGCAACATAATAGGCCTTCATCGGTATGACATCTCCGAAAGCGTAAACAAATTTTTTGGATTTCTTAAAATCCAGTAATGCATTTCGGATTTCTTCTGAGGTGCCAAGACCGTTTACGTTTGATGTGGCTTTAATATAGATTCCCTTGATTGAGCTGTCTGATTTGGCATACCGGATTAATCGGATCACATCATAGACACCGGGCGTATTATACCGGCTTTCACTAAATCCCGACAGCGCATCCACAACCGGCTTCTCTCCGAATGTCTCACTCAGATCGAGCACCAGAACAGCATTGGATCCCGTTTCCACTTTTGGCCTGCTGGCGATGCCTCCTATATAACCTGCCAGAAAAAAGAAAAAAACAACAACAAAAACGACCAGAGCAAGAAAACTGGCGAAAAATATTTTAAAAAAGCTGCGCATGCGCTTTCTGTTTAGATGATTTTAAAATTAAAGATATTTGAACCGGAATAAACTATTCATACATGAACAAAGCTTATCTGCTGACAGGTGGTAACGAAGGTGACAGAAACCTGAACATGCAGCAGGCGCGGGCAAATATAGAACATATTTGCGGTCGGGTTCTACAAGTTTCTTCACTATATGAAACAGCTCCCTGGGGGAAAACGGACCAGGCGGATTTTCTCAACCAGGTACTGCTGATCGAAACGAAATGGACTCCTCGAGAATTGTTAAAAGTCATACTTCAAATTGAAGAAAAAGGGGGAAGAATCAGAACAGAAAAGAATGCACCGCGGACCATTGACATCGATATCCTTTTTTATGAACACCGGGTGATCGATGAGCCCGGACTGACTATACCACATCCCCGGATTGCCGACAGGCGTTTCGTGCTTGAACCACTCAATGAGATTTCGCCCGCGTTTATACATCCTGTTCTTCATAAAACCATACATCAGCTCCTGCTGGAATGTACTGATGAATTAGCGGTAAAAAAAATCAGATGAGTCTGATTTAACCAACCGGATTCCGGATATTTACAGTTCATGAATTATCATTTTATTGCAGTGGAAGGAAACATTGGTGCAGGAAAGACCACACTTGCCCATCTGCTGGCCCGGCACTTTAATTCCCGCCTGATTCTGGAGGCTTTCGCAGAAAATCCTTTTTTACCTAAATTCTACGAGAATCCGAAACAATATGCATTTCCTTTGGAACTTTTCTTCATGGCCGAACGTTATAAACAGCTGAAGGAACTTGTGCATACCAAAGACCTTTTTCAAAGAATTACCATATCTGACTACGTGTTCTCCAAATGTCTGCTCTTTGCCAAAGTAAATTTGCCGGATGAAGAATTTCATTTATACCAGAAACTTTTCGACATTATTTATCAGCAACTCGTTCAGCCGGACCTGCTGATATATTTACACGCACCAGTACAGCAATTGCAAAGAAATATACGCAAAAGAAATCGTCCCTATGAGCAATCCATTCCGGACGATTACCTCTTTAAACTTCAGGAAACATACACGAGTTACATCAAGCAGCATGGAATCAAAACCCTCTTTATCGACGCAACGAATGCTGATTTTCTTGGCAACGAAAAACATTTCCAGGTCATTCTGGATGCATTAGAAAAAAATTACGAGCCCGGTCATCATTATTTTACATTACCCTGATTTGGTATTTTAACTTTGTATGGAATGATAATGGATCAAAATCGCCCCTCACCACTGGAAGCATTGAGGATCCCCCAATTCAGAAGCCTGGTTCTCGGTCGGTTTATTTTTATCATGGGGCTGCGGATGATGAGTACCCTGGTAGGCTGGTGGATTTATAACCTGACCAATGCACCACTCGCCATAGGCATTGTCGGACTGTCAGAATTCATCCCTGCCGTGTCACTGGCACTGTATGCAGGTCATATCATTGATATCAGCGAAAAAAGAAAGATGATGCTTACAGGTGTGGGCCTGTATGGGACCGCAGCATTACTATTACTCTGCCTTTCATTCAGCTATGATAAAGTACATATGAATCCTCATTGGGTAGCTGCCACTATCTATATTATCATTTTCGGAACCGGTGTCGTGAGGTCATTTACAGGGCCCATTTTTAATGTCATGCTGGCGCAGGTTGTACCAAAAGAAAAATTACAGAATGCCATCACCTGGAATACCGGTGTATTTCTCTCCGCATCCATTACCGGTCATGCAATGGGTGGATTTCTAATTGCAGGATTGGGCAATTCTGGAACCCTGGTGGCCGTTGTCCTATTGGTTTCCCTTGCTTTCGTAATACTCACTTCTTTAAAAAAGATTCCGCCTCTGAACGAAAGGGGTGAAAAGAAAACCTGGGACAGTGTAAAAGAAGGCCTTGCCTTTGTATTCAAAACAAAGGAATTACTGGGAGCTGTTTCCCTGGATCTTTTTGCTGTTCTTTTTGGAGGGGCAACCGCCCTGATTCCGGTTTATGCCAGGGATATTTTGAAAGTAGGTGCACGCGGTTTCGGTTTTCTAAACGGCGCATCAGATATGGGAGCAGTCTGTATCGTTATTCTGCTGACAGTTTTCCCTTTCAGAAAAAAACAGGGCAGAAAATTGTTGCTGGCTGTTGCCGGATTCGGCACCTGCATCATCATTTTTGGTATTTCAAAAGTATTCTGGCTATCCTTTGCAGTCTTACTGTTGAGCGGTGTACTGGATGGCATCAGCGTCGTAACCAGGGGAACCATCATGCAACTAAAAACACCTGATAATATGCGGGGACGTGTTCTCAGCGTCAACTCCATGTTTATTAATTCAAGTAATGAACTGGGTCAATTTGAAAGCGGTATTGCCGCACGAATCCTGGGCGTTGTACCTTCCGTAGTTTTTGGAGGATGCATGACCCTCCTGGTGGTTGTCACCACCTGGTTTAAAGCCCCAAGCCTGAGAAAAATGGAATACTAGATTGATTAACTTTAGATAAACTTCCGATATGAATCGCAGATCTTTTGTAAAAAATGCAGGTCTTGGCCTCGGAGCCACCCCTTTATTTCACGGGGACTGGTTAAGCCTCTTTATTCAGGAAAATCCTTATAAAATGAAGATGCTCCGCAATGATGTTGGCATTTTTACAGAAAAGGGAGGCACCATCGCCTATTATATTTCTAAAAATAATATTGCCGTAGTAGATGCCGAATTCCCTGAACAATCCAAACACCTGATCGATGCTTTACAAAAAGATCCAGGCAAACCCTTTGAGATCCTGATCAACACCCATCACCATGGTGATCACACTGCGGGAAATATTTCATTTAAAGGAATCGTTCCACATGTGGCTGCACATTCGAATTCATTGCTGAACCAGCAAAGAGTGGCCAAAGAAAAAAACACAGAGGAACAGCAGTTATATCCTGATATTACTTATGGCGATACATGGGAGTATAAAAAAATGAAGGAGAACATAAAAACTTATTACTGGGGCCCTGCACATACCAATGGCGACAGTGTTATTTTTTTCCCGCACGCAAATATCGCCCATGTCGGTGATCTTGTGTTTAACCGCCGCTGGGCATTTATCGACAGATCTGCAGGTGCTTCTATAAAAAACTGGATTGTTGTTCTCGATAAAATTCAGGCACAATTCGACAATGATACCTTGTTTGTATTTGGACATGCTTTTGATCCCGAAAAAGTTACCGGCAATAAATCCGATATAAAAGCCATGCAGGATTATCTGAAAAATCTGCTTGCCTTTGTAAACAGTCAGATTAAAGCCGGCAAGACAAAGGAAGAAATTATGAAGGCAACATCGATTCCCGGTGTTACCGAATGGCAGGGTGACGGCAT
>DASSGT010000057.1:0-5428 GCA_035693345.1 Puia sp.
ATAAGATGAAGGCAAATATTTGTAGTGCACTACCGTCCAGATGTTCAGAAAAGGCCGATAATGTTAAGGTTCCGGTCGTTCCGTAAACCAGTGATATACCAAACAACAGCAGGCCGGATGCAAAAGCGGAGGAGATAATAAATTTAAAAGCGGCTTCCCCCGATTTTCTTTTTTCGAGGTCGTAGTTGGCGAGAGCAGCCAGGGGTATACTGGACAATTCCAATCCCAGATAAAACATTAGCAGGTTACCCGCCGAGATCATGAAAAACATGCCCAGCAATGTCGACAGGAGGAGTAAATAAAACTCTATAACCTGTTTATTATTTTTCAGCCAGGAATAAGATTGTAAACTGACAATAAATGTTCCGAGGGAGAGTATATTTTTCTCCGTTATGATCAGATGATTTGTCTTAAACATTTCATTGAACAGAATGCCATCCCTGTACCAAAAGAATCCGGTTACAAGATTTATAAACAGGAGAATATTCACCAGAGTCAGGATATTCTTATTTTGCCAGTCATCGCCGGATACTTTTATGAATAGCAGGATAAATAGTATCGCAATGACCATCCATTCCTGTTTCATTAAAACTAAAAAATCAATTCCCATATTCTCGTCATTTCAGCGTAATGGCTTTCCCAATATGTTGAATAATATTTTCGGCGCCGGGTGTGATCAGATTATACAGCCAGAAAGGAGCTACACCGATCGCCACAATCCCTGTAATTAATATTCCGGCGGCCAGTTTTTCGTTCCAGCCGGCATCCGTTAAATGGTCATACTGAGGGTTGCGAATGGGACCCATCACCGACTTTCCTGCGGCGCGTAAAATATATACTGCTGTGACAACTATAGAGGCGCAGGCCAGTATAGTGGCCAAACGGTACCACTGATCCGGATTTTGCCAGCTACCCATGAATATACTCATCTCAGCAACAAAACCACTTAAACCCGGCAGGCCCAATGAACACAGGCCGGCAATGACAAAGACCGTCGATATGAACGGAAGCATTTTCAATAAGCCTCCCAATTGCTCTGTAAGTCTTGTATGTGTTCTGTTGTATATCATGCCGATGGCCGCAAAGAAAAGGGCCGTCATCAGCCCGTGCGAAACCATTTGCAGTACCGCACCGGTTATGGAAGTCTGCGTCAGCATGCCAATCCCCAGCAGAACGAAACCGCAATGACTGATGGATGAGTATGCATTAATATATTTAAGATCCTTCTGCATCATGGTAGCAAAAGCTCCGTAGATGATGGCCACGGTTGATAATAAAATAATGATGGGAGCGTAGTGATGAGCTGCATCGGGCATCAGGTAAGTAGCGACGCGTAAACAACCATAACCTCCCAGTTTCATAGATATGCCTGCCAAAAACATCGATGCTGCGGTCGGAGCAGATGAATGGCCGTCGGGTACCCAGGTATGAAAGGGAAAGAGAGCAGTAAAAATTCCAAATCCGATAAATGCAAAGGGGAAGAAAGTATTTTGGACAGAAGGATTGACATGCATCTGAGATATTTCTACCAGGTCAAAGCTGTGGACACCGTTGATGTCGGTATTAAAATATAAGCCCATCAGTCCGACAAACACCAGGGCGGATCCTGCCATTAACATCAGGGCGAGTTTCATGGCGCTGTATTCCTTTTTTCCACTGCCCCAAATTCCAATCAACAGGAATTTGGGTATGACGGCCAATTCAAGAAAGAAAAACAGGGTAAACAGGTCGAGAGAAATAAAATATCCGTAGGCACCCGCACTTAAAATAAATAACAGAATGAAAAATTCTTTAAAGAGTGTTTCCTGAGTCCAGGAAACCAGAATGCCTGCAAGGACCACAAATGAAGTTAACAGGATCATGGCCAGCGATATGCCATCGATGCCGACATGATAATGTATATGTAAAGGCTCAAACCAGGGGGTATTAAAATCAAATAAAAATTGTGCGGTATTGCCGGATGAACGCTGTTTCCAGTATTCAAATAAAATAGCGAAGGAAAATATAAACTGCACTGATGCTCCCATCAGGGAAACCATTCTCACCTGTTTTAATCCGTTACAGAATAAAATGAGCAGCGCCGTAAGAATTGGTAATATGATCAGGAAGGAAAGCAACACTTGTTATTAATTATTAGTTATTAGTTATTAGTTATTAGTTATTACTTATTACTTATCATTTATTACTTAACTTATTACTTATTTCATAAGGTAGATAAATAAAACGGCCAGACCGATGATGCCGCCAAAAAAATAAAGAGCATAATTTTGAACTTTGCCCGATTGTAATCCTTTGATTAATTCCGATATTTTTGACGTGGTATGCGCCAATCCATTCATAAAACCATCCACAATATTCTTATCGAACCATGCTGCGGGTCTGCCTATTCCATTGAAAATGATTTTACGGGTTATAAAAAGATATAATTCATCTATATAAAATTTTTTGTAAGCAGCGCTGTACAGGCTGCCGAATGCCGATGATATTAATTGGGGTCTTCTGTTTTCAGTTTTATATAAATAGGTCGCCAAACCAATGCCGCATAGCGCCATCAGAACGGGGAATACAGAAAATCCGATATCAATATGGGATTCCAGCGGCAAGCCATCTGAGGTTATCCAGTTAGAAAAGGGAACAAAACCCGCAAAAGCAGCGCAGAATGCCAGGATGATCAGTGAGCCTTTCATTGTGTGAGTACCTTCATCATGCATCTTTTTATCTATATGAATTTCTTTTCTCCAGAATATGGAATAATATAACCGGAACATGTAAAAGGCAGTCAGCGCCGATGTCAGTACAGCAATACCATATATTAATTTGTCTGAATGGTAAGCGGCCATTAAAATTTCTTCTTTGCTAAAGAATCCTGAAAAAGGAGGAATACCCGCTATGGCAAGACAAGCTATCAGAAAACTCATATGTGTTACCGGCATTCGCTTTCTCAAACCACCCAGATCTTTTATTTCGTTACTGTGAGCATAATGAATCACAGCGCCGGCACCCAGGAACAATAATGACTTAAAAAATGCATGGGTGAATAAATGAAACATGGACCCTGTATATCCCAATCCGGCTTCCCCGCCATATTTTGAAACGCCCAGCGAGAACATCATAAATCCAATCTGGGACATAGTTGAAAATGCCAGTACTCTTTTGATATCGGTTTGTGCACAGGCAATCACGGCTGCAAATAAAGCGGAGAATGCACCAACCCAGGTCACCAATTGCAGGACTGTCAGGTCAATGGAAAAAACCGGGAATAACCGCGCAACTAAAAATACACCGGCGACCACCATCGTCGCAGCATGGATCAGAGCAGATACCGGCGTCGGGCCCTCCATCGCATCCGGCAACCAGATATGCAATGGGAACATGGCTGATTTTCCGGCTCCTCCGATAAAGACCAATCCCAATCCCCAGGTCAGCATGGAAACACCGAGAAACGTTGCAGAATGAATATCAATATATTGAGATGACCCCGCAGAAGTGAGTCTTTCAATCAGCGTTCCAAAATCGAGGGTGCCACTATAAAAAGCCAGAATCAGGATACCAATCAGAAAACCAAAATCCGCGAAGCGGGTTACGATAAATGCCTTATTGGAGGCTGTAACAGCGGACGGTTTTTCAAAATAAAATCCAATCAGCAGGAAGGAAGAAATACCCACCAGTTCCCAGAATATGTATATCTGGAAGATATTGGAAGAAAGAACCAGTCCCAGCATGGAAAATGTAAACAGAGAAAGGAAAGCATAATACGTTGCGAACCTTTCTTCGCCTTTCATATATCCAAGACTGAAAATATGAACCATCAAAGAAATAAAACTCACGATCACAATCATCATCACGGAAATGGGATCGAGCAGAATACCCATGTCGATGGAAACGCCTGGTGAGAACTGCAGCCAGGTATATCTGATTGCGCTGATATGCTGATATATGCCATTTACTTTTCCGTCGATAAAAAAATAATGGCGGGCCGTGTAAAGTGACAGCAGGGTGGTTATAAATAATATGAGGACACCCAGCGCACCGGAAACTGTTTTAATGTATTTTCTACCGAACAGACCCAATATACAAAAACCAATCAGCGGCAAAAGCGGAATAAATATTACAAAAAAATATGGGTTCATATTTAATATTTCAATTCTTCCGCATCTTCCACGTCGATGGAATGATGGCTCCTGTATAAATTGATTATGATAGCTATGGCCATTGCTGCCTCGGCAGCTGCGATGGTTATGATAAAAATGGTGAAAAATACTCCGTCCAGTTTACCCGGGTACAGGTATTTATTAAATGCGACAAAATTGATATTAACGCTATTCAGAATAATTTCAATTGCCATCAGCATGGTAATCATATTACGCCGGGTGAAGAGTCCGTACATACCGATGAAAAACAGTGCGGTGCTGACAAATAGGATATGCGTTATGGATATTTCATTCATGAGAAACGGGCAGGCTTTGTTTTATTCGGGTTAAATGGGTTATCATCTTTCGTTTCCCTCAACTGGTTTTATCTTCATGGCAATTACAATGCATCCAATCATCGAAGCGAGTAATAAAATACTGACTACTTCAAAGGGCAGAACAAATCCATGTTCTGTTGTGCTCAGCATCTGCATACCTATATCGGAAACTTTTACATCAAATGAATGCGGTTCCGGTTGAATAAACCGGTATCTATAAATCAACTGAAATGTAAATGCAAATCCAAACAGCAGTGCCAGGGCGGCAAAGATGGAACGGTTCCTGATCGGCCTGGGCATTTCTTCGCCCGATTTCTGTGTTAGAAAAATGGAGAAAATGATAAGTACAACAATGCCTCCGACATAAATAATAATCTGCACCGCGGCAACAAACTCAACCCCCATCCAGAAAAACAGTGCTGCTGTGCCTATTAAACTGAACAACAGAAATATGGCAGACCGGAAAATCCTTCTGGTCGTTACCGCCAGCAGGGCCGCCCCTAGAATAAAAGCAGACAGAATATAAAATATGATGACTGATGCATTCATTATTCTACGCCCTCCCGAAGTTTTGATCCTTCGTTATTTAATTTTTTTGTGAGTTTGCTCCGGTCAAAAACGCTGTGTTCAAAAGTCTGTGCCATTTTGATCGCATCTGTCGGACAGGCTTCAATACACAGGTTACACATCGTGCATAATTCCAGATGGTAGACAAATGTATCGATGGCTTTTTTCTTCTTTCCTTCCGGAGAGATATCGAATTTATTGATAATCTTGATGGTTCCGTTGGGGCAGGCTATTTCACACGCAGAACAACCCGTACAGGCATGTTCGTTATTCTCATCATGAATTAATACCACTTCCCCCCGAAAACGTTCAGCCAATTTTAGTGTTTCGCGGTTATCGGGATATTGCTCTGTAATTATTTCTTTATGATGAGTAAAGTAATACCCGGTCATA
>DASSGT010000058.1:0-4252 GCA_035693345.1 Puia sp.
TCTTCAACAAACTACAAAGCGACTACTTAAGCAGGATAGATTTAAAGTTTTTCCCTGACGAATATGCAACAGAACTAAAGAGAATAAACGGTTTTTTTGTCGATTTTGACCCCGAACGATTTGAGGCGATCTATCGCAAAAAGAAAAAACTTCAAATCAGCCATATTGTAGAATTGACCAGGGTAATAACAGAAAAGGTTACCAATGGACAGGCAGCTGCTTTCTGGAAGCGGTGGCATCTTTTTGAAGCCTATCTTTCAGTAAGCGATGGGATTGTCAGGCATGGCTTCATATTTCCCACACTTGAAGAGACAACTTTCAAAGTTGAAGGTCTTTATCATCCGCTGGTTAAAAATCCTGTCAGAAACGATTTTGTTGCCAGCAGGAACGTCATTCTGTTAACCGGGCCCAATATGTCCGGAAAATCTACATTTTTAAAGGCTATCAGTCTATGCGTTTACCTCTCCCATAACGGCCTGGCCGTTCCTGCTTCAAAAGCAAACATTCCGCTTTTTAACACTATATCCGCCGCCATCAATCTGACTGATAGTATTGTGAGTGGCTACAGCCATTTTATGTCAGAGATTATCACACTAAAAAAAGTTCTTATCGAAGTCGAACAGCATAAAAAATGTTTTGCGGTTTTTGATGAATTGTTCAGAGGAACCAATATTGAAGATGCACTTGAAATTAGTACTGCTACTATAAAGGGCCTTGCGAAAATTACCAACTCGCTGTTTATTATATCTACTCACCTGCACCAGTTGAAGGATATGGAAGAAATTCAAAATGGTCAGGTTGCCACTTATTTTATCGAATGTGGCTTAAAAGATAATATTCCGGTGTTTACTTACAAATTAAAAGAGGGCTGGTCGGATTTAAAAATAGGCCGGATTCTGTTTGAAAGAGAGGGCCTGAATAAAATGCTCGAATAAATTCTTCAGCAACATGATTGAGTGTGCTAATAATCATAGAATATCATGCTTTCAGAGCGCAGTCACAAACCGGGTGAATTGTTTAAAGTCGGAGTAAAATGCTTTCCTGTACATTAGTAGCCTGATTCAAATATGCTTCCATGAAAAAATTCCTTCTCATTCTGATAATCTGCTCCTTCACGGGTTGCAATTATGGACAGGTTTCTCCCGCAAGTCTGGATAGTCTCGTTTCGGCATATGCGAATCAAAACGCTTTTAATGGTACTATACTGGTGGCTCAAAAAGGGAAGATTCTGTTGGACAAAGGATACGGATTTCAAAATAAAAAAGACAACATTCCAAATAATGCAAACACCGTTTATCAGATCGGTTCCATTACGAAACAGTTCACTTCCGCCATCATCCTTCAGCTGGTTGAAAAACAAAAAATGACATTGCAGGACAGGCTGTCAAAATATATACCGGACTACCCGATGGGTGACTCCATTACCGTTGAAAACCTGCTTACCCATACAGCCGGCATTTACAATTATACGAATGATGTGAATTTTATGCTGACGTCATCCGAGCGACCGATCGCACGAGACAGCTTAATAAATCTGTTCAAAAATAAACCCCTTGATTTCCCTCCCGGTACTAATTGGAGTTATACTAATTCAGGTTATATACTTTTGGGCGTCATCATCGAGAAAGTAACGCATAAATCATATTTTCAGGTGGTCAGGGAAAATATTTTTGAACCCCTGGGTATGTCCCATACCGGATTTGATTTTACAGACCTAAAATCGCCGGATAAGGCGGTGGGGTATTCCGGCAACTTTTCAAAACCGGTTGGCATCGTAGACTCTTCTGTATCTTTCGCCGCCGGATCTATTTATACCACGGTGGGTGATCTATATAAATGGGACCGGGCATTATACACTGACCGCATCATCAGCCAGGCCTCGCTTCAAAAAGCTTTCACCCCCTATAAATCAAACTATGGTTATGGATGGCAGATTGTGACTGAATATAACAAGAAGATCACAAAACACAATGGTGGTATAACAGGCTTCGCTTCTATAATACTTCGGGTTCCGGATGATCAAATCTGCATTATTGCATTCACCAACCTTCCTTCCACCAGTCTGGACCCAATTGCCAACCAGATCAATGGCCTTTTTAACGGGAAAAAACCGGATGTACCCGTCGCGAGAAAAGAAATCCATTTGGATTCGTCAATCCTGAAGTTATATACCGGTGAATATGAACTGGCACCTGCTTTTCATATTGTCATCACCATGGAAAATGGAGCATTGGAAGCACAGGCGACGAATCAGGGTAAAAACCCGTTATTCGCGGAGAAAGAAAACTTCTTTTTTTTGAAAGTGGTCGATGCCCAGCTTGAATTTTTTAAGGGACAGGATGGAAAAATTGATCACCTGGTGCTCTATCAAAACGGACAAAAAATAGAAGGGAAGAAAATAGATTCGAATGATCCGCACAGGGCCTTACCTGCCCCAAGAAAGGAAATATTTGTAGACACTACAATTTTGAAATCTTATGTAGGAGAATATGAGTTAGCCCCATCTTTTCATATTACGATAACTCTCCTGAATGGAACCCTTCAGGCTCAGGCGACAGGTCAGGGCAGTAATCCTTTGTATGCTGAAAAGCCTGATTTCTTCTTTTTAAAAGTAGTGGATGCTCAAATTGAATTTATTCGGGGGACAAATGGAGAAACAGACCATTTGATTCTTTATCAGAACGGAAATAAAGTGAATGGTAAAAAGATTAAATGAGATTAATGTACAAATTAGTGTACCTCAATAGAACCACTTCCATACTTCCAGTCTTCCATACTTCCATACTTGTTAATGTGGGTAATAGTCGAACGGCAACCACGTCGATACATTTTCAATCCAGGCCCAGTATCCGGTGATCTTCAGATCGTAGGGTTTATAATAAAATCCGTTTCTGACAATATATACAGGCGTCTTATTGACGAAAACAAATTCAGAAACCGGAATCGTTTCATGCTTTGTCTTTTTCGACAAAGCCTTGTATCTGGGCGGCACCAGCTTCCATTTATAAGAGACTTCCATAGAATCAGAAAAGTAAAAGCCGGCGATGATACTGTCAACGGCAAACCCGACACTATCTGAGAATATCAACTGGTGACTGACCAATGAATCAGGCTGCTTCAACATCTGCTTAAAAAATCCGGTTGAATCTACTGTATGCGTAGTGGTTCTTAAATGATTCATCCCACCACCCGTCGTTACTTCATATCCGATAGTCGCATCGGCAATCGATGTAATGGGTTTATTGCCGAATTTTCTAAACATTTCTTTTGCCCTGTCCTTCTCCGGATTGGAAATCATTGCAAGACTGCGCATTTCAAATCCCTGTTCTTCCAGATCATTCGCATAAAAAGATCTCATGAAGTGAAGCAAGGAACCTTTATAAGTTTCAAATCTAGCTTCAGAATATCTGCGGACCCTGTTCGGATGTTTAAGACCCATATCCCTGTAGAACGCATAGCCAGTATAATTCACCAGTGCGGTGTTGAGATTCACTTCAAATTCTTCAAGCTTATATTCAATTTCATATCCCAACGTATAGTTGGTAATCTTCAATGGCTCTTTTGCAAATGCCGTCAGGATATTTCCTTCATTCAGCCTGAACTTAACCACTTCCGGATTTGTCAATTTGGTGTTGTTTGAATTGGGTGTCGTACCTATCATTAGTGTCATGAAATACTTACCATATTTTTCCCACCCATTGGGATCTGTTGGAAGCACGGAAAACCCTGCCAGCTCATCCGCTTTTGGTTTTAATGCGATTTCAAAATCTTTTGGCAGGTCACGCAAATCCAGGAGAACTGTATAGGTTTCAAATCCGACAGATGTGGCTACCAGGCTGAACTTTCCCTGGGGAATGCCTCTAAGAATAAACTGACCTTCATCGTTCGTTGTGGTACCGATGGAAGTATTGTTTAAGTAAACCGAAACGGAAGCCAATGGCTTTTTATTTTCATCGCTGATTACGCGCCCTTTTAAAACAGACTGTGAAAACGCAACAGCATAGCAAGTCAGGAAAAATAAAACACATGATCCAAACCGTAGCATAGCAATCGCAGACTTAATTTATAATTTGTAAAAGTACCGGCTTCTGATAAGCCGGACCTTCTAAAGGTAGTTTAGTCGTTTTTCATTTTAAAAATACTTTGAGTCATGAAAATGAAGGATATAATCGTCAAACTGTTTACCTGAATTGTTTAATGGAACAGTTTAAATAACTTGTGATTACGATAAACCTATGTTATGAAGAAAATA
>DASSGT010000059.1:0-6740 GCA_035693345.1 Puia sp.
TCATATGCCTTTTCGATATCTTTTATGTCGATCAGCTCAACATCAGAAACAATATTATGCTTTGCGCAATAGTCCAGCATTTCCTGGGTTTCAGCGATACCGCCGATCAGAGAGCCTGCCAGACTCTTGCCATGAAATATCAGGTTCGTTGCAGGTACCGTTGCAGGTGCGATCGGAACACCAACGCAGACCATGGTTCCCTGTGTCTTTACCATCGCCAGATAAAAGTTATAGTCGTGATCGGCCGCCAGCGTATCCAGAAGAAAATCAAAATAATGTTGCACGGTCTTTACCTGCTCTTCATCCTTCGTGACGACGAATTTATGTGCACCTAATTTTTCCGCATCTGCTTTCTTACCGGGAGATGTGCTGAGCACGGTTACTTCGGCACCCATGGCAACGGCGAATTTTACACCCATATGTCCAAGTCCGCCCAGTCCGACGACTCCTACTTTCGTTCCTTTACCGACATTCCACCGGCGAAGCGGAGAATATGTCGTGATTCCCGCGCAAAGGAGAGGGGCTACCTTTTCAAGCGGAAGATGATCTGCCACTTTCAATACAAAATCTTCATCGCATACAATCTGGTTGGAATAGCCACCGGGAATAATGCCATCGCCATGTTTTTCAGGCGAAAAATAAGTGAAGCTGGGACCGTCCAGACAGTATTGTTCAAGGTCATTTACGCAATTTTCGCATTCTTTACAGGAGTCGACCAGGCAACCGATCCCCACCGTATCCCCGACTTTGAATTTCGTCACCTCATCACCCACTTGTTTTACGATTCCGACAATTTCGTGTCCGGGAACCAATGGGTATGTTGACATTCCTAAATCATTGCGGACAAAATGAATGTCGGTATGACAAACCCCGCAATATTTTATTTCGACCAGAACATCATTCGGTCTCGGATATCTTCTGGTGAATTGATAGGGTACCAGTTTTTCTGATGCACCCAATGCGGCATATGCTTTCGAAGCCAGTCGAATGGGGGTTTTTGTTTCTGCTGATGTTTCCTGAACCTGGGGCATAGAATCAATTTTTAAGAGTGAAGAAATTAGTCTGTCCAAAGAAAAAGAAAGGGGGGAACGGAGTTGAAGTGGGTAGACTCCGGATTAGCCAGACTAATTTACAAATAATGTAAAGGGAACCCTCAGGGTTTTAAGTGAAGTAACGGTTAAATATTATTATCCAAAATAGGGCCCCGGGGAAACTATGGGAAACTATACATCTATAGCATCATATACAACAACCCTTTCCCACAGATGACTATAGTTTTTAATGAACTCCAGATGAATGGGATCATTTTGGTAGGCGGCCTGTCCGGCGAGATCACTGAAGAACATCAATTCCGATACACCCCAGCTATTATCAACCACATCGCGTTTCTCGGTACTGGCAACAATACCCACGCGCAGTTCGCGGACAGTCGATATTTTGGATAATGTTTTAACACCTTCCACCAGTTTGTCGCGATCTTCTGTGGATCCTGTGTTTTTAAGCCAAAAAAACACATGATGAACCACCGGATATTTGTTTGCATGGGTTGCTGGTGCCATGGCGGACACTGCAGTGCCAGCAGCCATCGCTCCCGTGACTGTTATGAATTTTCTTCTGTTGGTTGTTTTCAAAATAATAATATTTAAAAGTATAAGACAGTAAATTTAATATATAAATGACGGATAGAATACTGAAACAATAAAACATAAATAGTTTGACAAGAAAAATAGTCATAGGAGATATTCACGGAGCACTCAAAGCATTGAAGCAATTAATATCATTGCTAAAGATTGAAAGCACGGATGAACTGATTTTCATTGGGGATTTTGTAGATGGCTGGTCAGAATCTGCCCAGGTTATTCAATACCTGATCGGTCTGGAAAAAACACATCGTTGCCTTTTTATAAAAGGAAATCACGACGCCTGGACGGAAGAATGGTTAAAGAGCGGAGAAGTCGATTTGGATTGGTTAACCAGTGGAGGAGCGGAAACTATAAAAAGTTATGAAGACCTGAGCAGCGAGGATATAAATAATCATATTCAGTTTTTTGCGAAAATGCCTTATTACATCATTGATGAAGAGAACCGGTTGTTTGTGCATGCAGGTTTTTCATCAAGAAATGGTGTTGAAATGGAACATTATGATACCAATTTCTACTGGGACAGAACGCTCTGGGAACTGGCCCTGGCTACAGATCATCTTTTAAACAGAGATTCCATATTCTTTCCCATGCGATTAAAAATCTACAAGGAAGTATATATTGGTCATACGCCAACAACAAATTTTGATATGGATACACCCATGAAAGCGCAAAACGTTTGGAATGTCGACACCGGTGCAGCGTTTAAAGGACGACTGACTGCACTGGATGTGATATCGAAGAAGTATTGGCAAAGCGATCCGGTATGGAAACTTTATCCGGGCGAAAACGGCAGAAACTAATAATCGTCATCTTTGCACGATGCATTTACAAAAGAAAGATGTAGCCATCATGGCTATTTGTACCGGACTGATCGTTGCCAATATATACTACATACAACCCCTCATCATACTGGTAGCAAAAGAATTTCATATTCCTGAAAATGTCGCGGGCAGCGCCGCCTATCTGACACAGGCCGGATATGCGACGGGTCTGCTACTGCTGGTGCCCCTGGGAGATATGATGGAAAAGCGAAAGCAGATCATGATCGTTACTTCAGTTGCCGTACTGTCATTGATTGGTGTTGCTATTGCACCGGCATTCTGGATCATGCAGGTGGCCTGCTTTCTCCTGGGTTTATCATCCATCGTCCCGCAGCTGATCATACCACTGGCAGCAAATCTGGCTGATGCTGCGCAAAGAGGAAAAGTGATCGGATCTGTGATGAGTGGCTTGCTGATTGGCATTCTGCTTTCCCGTACTCTGAGTGGTGCGATCGGCGCGTGGCTCGGCTGGCGCAGCATGTTCTGGATCGCTGCTGCCATCTGCATGGGCATTATGGTTGTTATCTATAAACGCTTTCCAAAGAACCATTCATCATTTTCGGGTCATTATGGTGAGTTGATGCAATCATTGCTTACGCTGGTCAAAACACAACCCGTGCTAAGGGAAGCCACAGCCATCAGCATGTGCAGTTTTGCGGTTTTTGGATCGTTTTGGACAACCATGGTTTTGTTGTTTTCAAACGAACCGCATCATTTCTCTTCTTACCAGGTAGGATTATTTGGATTGGCGGGTGCCGCAGGTGCACTGGCCGCTCCACTGGTAGGCGGCATGAGCGATAAGGGGAACCTGCGCCGTACCATTGGTATCGGACTGGGAATTTTCCTGTTCAGTTTGCCGTTACTATATTTTTCACGTTATCAGGTGATCATATTTGTCATCGGCGTTATACTGCTGGATATTGGTCAGCAGGCCATTCATGTTTCTAATCAAACACGGGTGTACGCGCTAATTCCCGAAGCACGAAACCGGCTCAATACCGTTTATATGTCCTGCAGTTTTGCAGGAACTGCCACCGGCACCGCCATAGGTTTATATTTATGGAAACATTTTAACTGGGGCGGTGTGATTGCAGGTAATCTGGTGCTGATTGTTATAGCTATACTCATTCTGATCGTATCTGCGAAACGGGCAACACGGAGTAAACAAGCCATATTAAAAGCCGCCTGATCAGATATGAGCGGTCTTGACCTAATCGTCGTCCCTCTTCCTTACGTCAATTGCTTCAGGATGCTGATCCGGTTGGAAAGGATTATAATAATAGATGTTTGCCCTGTTGTATAATATCAGATGTGCTTTTAACCGGGTATTAAATGGTTCATCATTCTTAGCCGAAGCGGCGGTCCAGCCGGCTTCTGCAAGCGCGGCCATTCTGGGGAAGATTAAATATTGCAGTCTCTTCTTTGAACTGACAGTCTCCGTCCATAAATTTCCCTGGATGCCAAGAATGTTCATCTTTCCATATACATCCGCTGCAATGGAATTTTCGGGGAAATGATAAAGATCCAGATAGGAATTGAATTTTGTCTTGTCCCATTTGCGGCCGGACTGATGTGTGCTGTCCTGTACAAAATCAAGATACATGGGCAGGCGCGGACATAAAACTATTTTGTATCCCTTGGATATAGCTTCGTTTAAACTTTCAGGATGATTCTGCCGCCACCAGCTGACATAGGTTCGGCTGACGGGTAATCCGGCTGAAACTGCTTCATCCCAGCACATGATATCATTGCTGAACTTTAAAACACTATCTGCCATTCTCCTCAGAAAATAATGTTCCACCTGGTTCAGTTCGGTAAACTGATTGGCCGCCATCAGTTTCGCGACACCGGAATTCTTTGACCATGCAGCAATACCAAATGCAACTTCGTCACCACCTAAATGAATGATTCCGGAAGGGAAAAGGGTTCTGAGTTCTTTCAGTATATTGGTTAAGTAAGTATACGTTTCGTCTTTCGCCGGATCAAACGTAAAACCGGGATAATTGGGTGCATCGCCACCTGAAAGGATCGGGTAAGCGCGGGTGGCTGCCGTGGCGTGGCCGGGCATGTCTATTTCAGGAATAATCGTAATAAATCTGTCTTTTGCATAGGCAACGATTTCGCGAATATCGTCCTGGGTATAATAGGTTGCCGCTGCCAGCGAGTCTGTAAAATTTCCTTTGCCGCCAACAGAAGTTAGCAGAGGATATTTTTTTATTTCTATCCTCCAGCCCTGCGAATCACTTAAATGCCAGTGAAAACGGTTCAGCTTGTAAAAGGCCATCCAGTCCAGTAATTGTTTTACAATTTCTTTTCCAAAAAAATGTCTCGACTCGTCCAGCATAAATCCTCTCCATGCGTACCTGGGGTGATCGTGAATAACCAGTCGCGGTAATACCAGTTTATCCTTCGACTGGTTCGCTGAATCGTAAGTTTGTATCAGTTGTATGAGGGTAACAACTCCATTGAATAATCCGGCCGTATCCGAAGCCGTGATGGCCACTCCCTTTTCAGAAGTGATCAATTCATAAGAGCCATAAACAGCCGGAGAAGGCTGGATTTTCAGTTCGACAAGCTGCCTGGGTTTGTTTTTTTCCTGCGAACCCATTTGGTCATTTTGATAATGAAGTATACCGGACAGCCCTTTGTTATTAGTATACAGCAGCGCATTATTCAGCACGCAGGTTCCCTTCAATATTTGAACCTGGCTGGGGTATGGGATAAGATTCAGGTTCTGGGCTTTTAAGTATCCGGTGCTAAATACCACAAACGCTGAAATGATAAGCACCTTAGAAAGTTGTGTAAAGCACATCCTGATTTATTTTAGTTTTTGTAGTTTTTCCTTAAAATGAGTTTTCCTGTTGAATCATAAGATTCCCAAACTCCGGTTTTTTTTGAAATTAACGTTGCGAATTCAAATTTTGTTTGCCCGGAAAATATCGTGTTATTAATTCTTAAAGAATCAGATTCACCCCACGAAAATAATTCTGTTACTGCAAAACCCTTTTGATAATCTTCAGAAGTTAACCTGCGGAGAAATACAGAATCTTCTTTTGAAATTTGATAATGAGAGATTGATTTAATTTGTCCGTTTATATAATAATCTTTCCATGTGCCTGTTCTAAAATATCTATAATACTGTGATTCACTCTTTATCGCACCATTCTCGTAATAGCCAACTAAGCGTCCGGTGATAAACCCGCTGTCAGTGTATGGAAAAATCCACGCAATTTTTCCGTTTGGATGATATACAAAAGAAGTATCATTATCAAGAAAACTAACAGGATTTAATTTTTGGGTTTGTTCAATTTGACCGCCTGGATAAAATTTATAAATGCGCCAATATTTATTAACCGAATCATATACACCATAACTCCTGAGTTTGGCCGTACTGCCGTAAAATGTTGAATCTGTAACCGATTGAGAAAAACAATTAAAAGAAGTAAGAAATAGTAATATTAGTAGGGTTGCTCTCATTTGATTCCCGAAAGTCTGTTGTATAAATTATGTATTTTCTGATTTCTCAGATTGTTTTCTTCATCAATCGCAGCCGGGTACAGTACATTCTGATTTAATGTTCTGAACCTTTTATCTAATTCGGGCTCCAGATTCATCAATGCCTTTAAACGGGTAAGGTAAATGGGTATTTTACTGCGGTTGAAGTCATCGCTGTTCACTTCTTTTTCAATTTCCATGAAGTTGACGTAGTACACCCTGATATCCGCCATTAATTGAAAATGGCTGAACATTTGATTATTTTTTTTCGGTTGGAGTGAATGAAAAATTTCGGAGGCCTGACGAACACTGTCCAGTAAGTCGTTCACGGTGATATGGCCGGGTGAATTCACTTTCCCGTCTGTAATGGTATAGGGGGCGGTAAATAGGGCTTTTTGGAATTGCGCCGACTGGGTTTTATCAAATCCAAATGTTGACCGGCAATAATCGTCGATAAACTGATCAGTGTTGAGCGGATGATCAGAGTCTAACGCCTTTATATAAGCGCTGATCAGGATATCGAAGCCACTGATCGGGTAGACATGGCGTAAGGCATACAGTTCCACCAGATCATCTTCCGATTCATAGGTGGGAGAGTACACACCGGAAGTGGACCATGATGTCATCACGATTCCCTTGTATCCCAGATTTCTGCAAATAGGTATAAAGTCCCTGATATTGTTGAAATGATATTGCCATCTGGTTAAAAAATAATTATCCGGTGAACTCCGGATGGATGGCGCTCCCCAGATTTCATAACCGCTTTTTACGAGTTGTTCAT